>JBDRQG010000248.1:0-21752 GCA_043826475.1 bacterium | reverse complement strand
TGCCGCCTCGATAACAATTGTCCCCGACCCGCACATAGCATCTATGAACGAACTTTTCATATCCCATTCAGATTTAAGCACCAACCCGGCGGCGAGAACTTCATTAAGAGGAGCTTTGGAAACCTGCCCCCGGTAACCCCGCTTGAATAAGGGTTCCCCCGATGAATCAAGGGCCAGGGTGCATTGATTGTTGCTGATATGAATATTGATTCTGATATCGGGATTTTTGGTATCAACCGAGGGGCGCCGTCCGGTCTTATTGCGGAAATGATCGCAGACAGCATCTTTTGTTTTTTGCGCCACGTAAAGAGAATTATCAAAATTGGAATTGCTGATCACCGCATCGACCGCGATTGTCTGTTTCAGGCTCAGATACGAGGGCCAGTCGATTTTCATAACTTTGCGATAGAGGTCATCCTCCCCTTTTACTCTGAAACTGTCAATTGGTTTTAGAATACGGGTCGCCGTACGGCACCAGAGATTGGCTTTATAGAGGAGTTCCTGATCGCCAAAAAACTCTACCGAGCGGTTCATCGGTTTTATGTCCTGAGCATTCAGAGCTTTTAACTCACCGGCAAGGATTTCTTCCAAGCCAAACAGGGTTTTGGCAATCATACGGAATTTTTTATCAGATTTATTTGTCATGTAAGAAATGAAGGGAATATTGGTGTAAAGTCAAATGGAATAATCCTGAGAACTATCCAAAATTATCTTAAGATAGCCTGCCATTTATAGCTGGCTTACAATTCACTTTCAATAATTATTATATTATTTATTATCAATGCCTTAACTAATAATGGACAATATTATATTCCATCATAATTTGGACTTAAATTATCTGGTTAATATAATTTCAGGTGTAGAGTAATTTTAAAGTAAATTTTACCTAATCAAACAAATATAAAATAGTTCTATTTATGGTATAAAAAACCTGCATTTTTTAATAAAATTGATCAAAAAATTTTACCGAAAAAAAACAGAACCCACCAAATTGTACCAGTTTAGTCTTCTTTTGAATATTATTACAAAATAATTAGCTTAGAAATCCCATAAAACCGTTGGATAGCAAGCTTTTTCCCTTGACTTAAGACAATGAAAAGTCTATCTTAAAGTGATAATAATACGGCAAATAAATAGACAACAGTCTTTCGGACGAAGACTCGCGAATTAGCCGTTTTAGTGGTAATTAGGTAATCTTGGAGTAGCGATGAACAATTGTTCAATCCTGTTCTTAAAATTACACACCAGAAAAATAAATAGAATAAGCTCGCAGTTATTCTGTTTGATTTGTAGGAAAATTAAATAAGAAAAAATTGTTAACTCTATATATTGGGGCAAATACCAATGAAAACGTATCGTGGTTTGCGATTAACTATCCTTCTATCGCTTTCGATTATTCTTACATTATCGCTCTTCAGCGAAAGTAACGCAGCCTTATCGGGAAAAGAACCCTGGGCTGACTCACTGATGTCTATGACCGCAGTAGCGGAACATGACCTGCAATTTTATCTCGACTCCCTCGGCTATAATATCAATGTAGCAACCGATGAACTGGGTCTGGATGTATTTTGCGGAATAGATGGCCAGAATATGGCGACCATGGTTATTGAAGTGGCCGGATCAGCGGTTTTAGCTACGTCTGGTTACTACGCAGCCGGTAATACTTATCCTTTATACCAGATATTCGGCCCGAGCAATGTACCGGGTGATTCGGTGCAGTTTACCTTTACTACTTTCAGCTCAATCGGATTCTACATGAAGCCCAATCTTAGCGGCAGTGATGATACCTGGTATACAGAGGTTAATGAAAACACCGATGCTTTTGATCACTTCTGGACTTTCTCAACCGGCAATCCCCATGAGTACATTATTGCTGTTGAAGATTTACCTGATGGCGGCGATGAAGATTACAACGATTTAGTTTTTAAAATAAGATTCCACAACTTCCCTCCTGTCTTTGTTGTTCCTGAGACCACTGTAATACAATGCGGTATTAGCCCAATCTGTTTTGATATTTTAGCCTCTGATCCCAACTGTCAAGGGGATTCAATTTGGTTGTCTATGACTTCCGGTGAAGGGACCTTTGCCCCGGATTCCGGTCTGGAAGTTATCAACGCTTCCCATTGCTTCACACCGACTACAAGTGGTGATTATGAATTTGATTTTCTCCTGGAAGATATTACGGGTGAAACCACAACAGCAACAGCTATAGTTCATGTTATCACCAGCTATCCTCCGGTTGTTAACCTTGATGACACAACTGTTTCCATGTGTAACCCGGCTGAAATTTGTATCCCTGTTTCGATATTGGATGATGACGGTGACATTACATCGATTACCACTAATATAGGATCATATTCCGGAACTAGCTTAGGTTTCGATCAGGTATCAAACATAAACGCCCTCGGCGGCAGCATCACCCAAATTGGTGGTGGTGATCCGGGTAAAATATTAAATTCTGCTTCCGATTTTGTTGGTCCGGTTAACTCCCAATCGGGCGTTTCGGTAACCTTACCTAATTTTGTTTTTATAAATAATGTTACTAGTTATGGTTCTTTCCCAAGCGGAACAGTTGATAATTCCGCTGTCGTTCTTATCGGGTCACCGACTGATCTGACATTTACCCTGACGGGAGCGGGTGGTCCCGATGGTACGGCTGGTGACGGCTCAGTAAACTTCGATAATCATGATCAGGTTACTCTTGGCTTCCCGCAGACTATTACTGCCAATAACGGCTCCAGTTCAGATTTTATTATATTCACCGGCAACGATGGAAGTGGCACAGCCAGATTTTACTTCAGAAATAACGGCTCAACTATTTATACTGTTGATGTCCCGATTACTAACGGAAGTTCGGGATCAGGCTTAGGCGGAGTTACCTTAGATTTACCTGATGGTTTGACATTTAATAGTATAAAAATAAGATGCCAGAACGGCGCCTTTGAGATTGATGCTCTGGCGGCCAGAACAGCACCATCTCCAACCGCAACAGATTTGTGTTTTTATGCTGATACTTCCGGTGTCTACGAAGTGATTGTCACTGCTACTGATACCTGCGGAAGTGTCGGAGCGGATACTGCTTATGTCACAGTTAATATAAATAGTGCTCCGGTGGCTAATGCCGGAAACAATATTTCAACATTCCTCTGCTCATATAGTCAATTCTGCTTTAATGTTAATTTCAGCGATGTTGATAATAATATAGTTTTAACTGAAAAAACCCAGGGACCCGGCACCTTGACCGGTAACCAAATCTGCTTTAATCCGACCAATAACGGACCGTTTACTTTTGTCATTCATGCTGTGGATGCCTGCGGTCTGCAAGATTATGACACGGTTATGGTTTCATTTGTAAAAAATAGCCCTCCTGTTGCTGTCAATCCGGATTCAATTTTTATCTTCCAATGCCAACCTGCTGAACTATGCCATACCTTTACGGCTACAGATCCAAACGGCGGGACGCTTACGTGGTCAAAACTGAGTGGTGTAGGCACGATTACTGCGGATGGAGAATTCTGCTTTACGCCAACCATTGCTGGAAACTATGGCGCAGCGGTTGTAGTCACCGATTCCTGCGGAGCAGCCGACACAACAACCATACAGTATGTGATAGATTTAAATAATACTCCTTTCGCTAATAATCCGGGAGCTCCGGTCAATGTCTTCCAATGTGTTGCAGCACAAATCTGTTACCAGTTTACGGCCAATGATCCCGACGGCAGCATTACCTGGTCAAAACTCTCAGGCAACGGAACAATATCTACCGCCGGTCTCTGGTGCTTCACTCCAACTGCTACCGGAAGTTACACTATAACAGCCATAGTAGCTGATTCCTGCGGAACTGCCGACACTGTTAGCCACACTTATAATGTAACTCTGAATGATGCTCCATCAGTTGCCTTCGGCGCCGACACCTCTCTTCTGCTTTGTGCCCAACAGGAAATTTGTATTGCTTACACTCCAAATGATCCCCAGGGATTAAGCGGTCTGACCGAAGAAATGCTTTCAGGCTTTGGAACTATTGACACTCTTAATAACGATATTTGCTTTACGCCAACCACGAATGGAACCTATGAGTTTGTAGTCAGAGTTACCGATGGTTGTGGTGAAGCTGCTCGGGATACAATTGTTGTTTCTGTCACTTTTGGAAAATTTGCAGCCATCACATGCCCTGTTGAACCAATAGATATATTTATGTGCCAGGCTGACGAAATTTGTCAAATGCTCAATATTACTCCGGCAACCGCTACGGTTTCAACATCATTCGGCTCGTACTCGGGTGGTCAGCTCTGTTTTAACGCTGATACATCCGGCACTTATTCTATAACAGTCATTGCCGATGAAGAATGCGGTTCCGATACTTGCGAAATAGTTTTTGATGTTACAATCGGTTCTGCTGCAACAATTAGCTGCCCAAGCCCAATTACAAAATTCCTCTGTGAAGCTGACTCTATCTGTGTACCGGTTGGTATCAATGGTAACGGATTGACCGTTACGGTATCACCCATTGGCACCTATAATGCCGGTAATGTCTGCTTCCTGCCTGACACCTCGGGTCATTATGAAATTGAAGTTATCGCCTCCGCTTCATGCGGTTCCGATACTTGCACTATTATTGCTGATGTAACTCTTAATTCTAATCCAATTGCTACTGATCCCACGACACCAGTCGATACCTTTATTTGCAACGCCGGCCAGATCTGCTATCAGTTCAGCGCCAATGATGTTAACGGTGGCCCCTTAACCTGGTCAAGATTATCAGGCAATGGTACTGTTACAACTGGTGGGCTATGGTGCTTTAATGCCAACAACTCCGGCTCTTATTCGGTTAGTGCTGTTGTCTCCGATTCCTGCGGGACTAAAGATACTGTCAGCATAACTTATAATGTCACCATAAACAGTGCACCATCAATTGCTCTTGGAGTTGATACTACCCTATTTACCTGCGATATTGGAATTGTCTGCTGGCCATTTGATGCGACCGATGTCGATGACAACATTGCTTCAATAGATATTATTTCCGGCGGTGCATCATCTTATATTGATGATGTCAATGACAGATTATGCTTTATTCCAATTTCCGAAGGATTATATCAGTTTGTTGTCAGTATCACTGATGATTGTGGTGCGAGTGACATTGATACAATTAAATTTACTATCAATGAAAACGAAGCCCCGTTAGTTAATGCCGGCAATGATCTGACTATCTTCCAATGTGAACCAGCTCAAATCTGCTGGAATGCCACAGTAGTCGATCCGGATGGAAATTTAGTCAGTTATGAAAAGGTAAGCGGACCGGGTACTTATAACGGCTCCCAGATCTGCTTCACCCCTACCGGAACCTGGAATTATGAATTTGTTTTGAAAGGAACCGATTTCTGCGGTTTATCATCTTATGATACCGTCGTAGTCTATTACACTCTTAACTCTGCCCCCGTTGCCAATGCCGGCGTCGACCAGACATTATTTATCTGCAATCCGACAGAAATCTGCTGGAATGCAACCGGTAGTGATGTTGATGGAAACCTTACTGCCACCAGCCTGATTGAAGGCCCCGGTAGTTACGATGGCTCCCAGATTTGCTTCACGGCCAGCGCTACCGGTAGTTATCTTTTTGTTCTCGAAGCTGTTGATGCTTGTGGAAAAACAGATCTTGATTCGGTGACCATCAATATAACAAAAAATACTGCTCCGGTTTGCACTGTCCCTAATGATACGTCAATATTCCAGTGTACTGCCGCTGAGGTTTGCCTGCCTGCATTTGGAACGGATGTTGACGGCAATTTACAATTCTGCCAAATCGTTTCCGGCCCCGGCTCGCTAATCGGCGGCAATTGGTGCTACACCCCTGTTTCCGATCAGACGGTTAATGTAACCATACGCTGCCAGGATTCATGCGGTGCATACTGCCAAACCAGCTTTACGGTTGAATTCAATATAAATGGAACTCCATCAATTGCCTTTGAAAATGACACTTCAATATCCCTTTGTGATATCGAAGAAATCTGTCTCCCTTATATAGCTTTCGATTCTGATGATCCTCGCCCAACAACAATATCATTAATCTCAGGAAGTGGTACTCTTGATCAGGACAGCTCCTGGGTTTGTTTCACTCCTTCAACCACCGGCCTTTATACTTTTGTGATAAGAATCGAGGATGAGTGCGGTAAGTTTGATCAGGATACTATCAATGTAAATATTACTGTGAACACCCCTCCTACTGCTAACGCCGGTGTCGATCAGACATTATTCCTCTGTGACTCCGTAACGCAAATTTGCTGGGCGGCCTCCTGTACCGATGCCAACGGCAATCTTGAAGGTTATTATTTTAACGGTCCGGGCAGCTATAATGGCAGCCAAATTTGTTTTACTCCTCCAACGACCGGATCTTACCTGTTTACTCTTCGTGCCGTTGATGAATGCGGTGAAGAGATGACCGACTCTGTCTATATCAATGTCACAATAGATTCCGATCCTGTTGTAGCTTTTGGTGCCGATGACACGCAGATGTTATGTGTCTCTTCTGAACTCTGTTACGATTACACCGTCAATGACTATGATGGCCTTTCAGGTATAACAGAGACAATGGTCTCTGGATTTGGATATATCGATACTTTAAATAATAAAGTCTGCTTCACTCCGACAACGGATGGTACTTACGAATTTATCGTTCGGGTTACCGACCCTTGCGGTGCCATTGGTGAAGATACAATCGTAGTAAACATTACCTTTGGTGACTTTGCTGTTATAGATTGCCCAACCCAGCCTGCTGATGTTTTCCTGTGTGATCCTGCGGAAGTCTGTTTAGCTATAGGTGTTGATCCGGTTGATGCCACTGTTTCAACTTCATTTGGAACATACGCCAATGGCGAACTATGTTTTAATGCCGATACCGCTGGAACCTACAGCATAACTGTAATAGCTGATGCCGCCTGTGGTTCAGACACCTGTGTTGTTGACTTCAACGTTACCCTGAATAATCCGCCAGTAGTTAATGCCGGCACTGATAAAGCATACTTCCAGTGTACTCCAACTGCAATTTGCTGGCCGGTATCATGCAGTGATCCTGATGGAAATCTTGATATGTGTGAACTCGTAAGCGGAACTGGAACTTATAGTGGCTCGCAGATTTGCTTTACCCCTGGAAGTACCTCTGATAGTTATCAATTTATTCTTAAAGCTACCGATGAATGCGGCTTAACTGGTTTTGATACTGTCAATATTGATATTACCATCAATTCAAATCCGACAGTTACAGCCCAGGATGACACAACTCTATTCCTGTGTACACAACAGGAAATATGTGTTGCCTATACTCCGGGCGATCCAGACGGTTTATCCGGCCTTAGTGAATCTATGATCTCCGGATATGGATCAATCGATATTTTGAATAATCAAATATGCTTCACTCCGACATCTTCCGGAATTTATGAATTTATCGTTGGTGTTAGTGATGCGTGCGGCCTGACTGATGAAGATACCGTTGTTGTTACCGTAACCTTTGGAGAGGCGGCAGCTATCGATTGCCCTGTCGATCCATATGAAGTCTTCCTGTGTGAAACAGGTTCAATATGCCAGACTATTGGCATAACACCTTCAGGAGCTGCTATATCAACATCGTTTGGTACATATTCTGCGGGCGAGTTATGTTTCCCGGCTGATACTTCGGGCACTTATGATATTACAATTATAGCTGACATGCCCTGTGGAAGCGATACCTGCAATATTACCTTCGATGTTGTAATTGGTTTGCCTACTCAAATTGATTGCCCGGCTCCATTAACGAAATTCATTTGTGGACCTGGAACCGTAAATGTTCCGGTTGGAATATACGGTAGTGATATCACCGTTACGGTCAGTCCAATTGGGACACACTCCTCAGGTACACTTAGCTTCCCGGCCGATACTTCCGGTAGTTATGAAATCACTATAATTGCTTCCGGGGATTGTGGCGATGACACTTGTGTTGTAACTGCAGATATTACCATAAATAGTGCTCCTGTTGCAGACAACCCGGGTGCAGCCGTTGATACTTTTATGTGCGAAACTGGCCAGGTATGCTACCAATTCAGCGGCAATGACCCTGATGGAGGTAGTCTTACTTGGTCGCGTATTTCCGGTAATGGTACTATCAGTCCTTCAGGTTTATGGTGTTTTAATGTCACCGGTGATGGTACGAAAACTGTCACGGCTAAAATAACTGACCCATGTGGAGCAGCTGATACGGTTACTCATACATATAATATTGATTTGAACAATGCTCCAATCGTCACACTGGACAATGATACATCCGTGTTTGTTTGTGATGGCGGTTCATTCTGCTTTAACTACAATATTTCAAATATCGATGATCCCTCATCACTTGAAGAGTTGATTGGTGGATCAGCTACTCTTGATACTGCTAATAACGAGATATGTTTTGCACCTACAGCAAATGGAGTATATGAGTTTATTGTTCAGGTAACCGACAGTTGCGGCCTTGCCGATCTTGATACTATAAATGTAACGGTGACATTTGGCGAAGCTCTCTCAATTACATGTCCTGACGATACGGCTGTGTTCCTGTGCGGTCCCGGACAGGTTTGCCGGCCTATAACCATTCCAATAGATACCAATGTAACCGTCTCACCCATTGGTTCATACAGTGCCGGACAGATTTGCTTTAATACTGATACTGCCGGTCATTATGTGATCTCTGTTTCCGCTAATTCCAGCTGCGGTTCTGACAATTGTGACATTATTGTGGATGTAACAATAAATTCCGCCCCAGTGGCAGTTGATCCGCCAGCTAATCCGATTGACACCTTCATGTGCGCTAATGCTCAGGTTTGCTATCAGTTCTCAGCATCAGATGTCGATGGCGGAACTCTTAACTGGTCACGGGTCAGTGGACCTGGCACGATAACCAGTGACGGTCTCTGGTGCTTCGGCGTAACTACAGCGGGTTCATACACAGTAGTTGCTAAAGTAACCGATCCCTGCGGTGCAACCGATCAGATAACCCTGACATATAACGTCACCAAAAACTCCGCTCCGATTGTTAATTTCGGTGCTGATGAAACCTACTTCCAGTGTGATCCGGTTGAAATCTGCGTAGATTTCAATGTCAGTGATGTTGATGACAATGTTAACTTAGTTGAACTGGTCTATGGCAGCGGTACAATTATTGATGATTCTTTAGTCTGCTTCACTCCCGATACAGCCGGAAAATATATCTTTATCGTCGGTGCGACCGATGAATGCGGCGCTTATGATCAGGATACGATTAATGTCTTTATAGAACTTAACTCTGATCCGACTGTTTTTGCCGGTAATGATCAAGCCTACTTCCTCTGCGAATCTATGGAAATCTGTTGGGAAGCTTACTGTACCGATCCTGATAATAATGTCAACACCTGCTACTTATCTGTTGGCCCCGGTATCTTTGACGGGTCGCATATATGTTTCACTCCCGATACTGCAGGTGTCTATACTTTTGTCCTAAGGGCGGAAGATGAATGTACCGGTGGAAAGGCTATTGATGAAGATACCGTTTTAATTACAATCAACCTCAACAATGAACCCGTTTGCAATATCCCCAATGATACGACTTTCTTCCAGTGCAGCCCGACTCAGGTTGCCTTACCGATTGGAGCTACTGATCCCGATGGCAACTTTGATCATTGCGAGATCGTGACCGGTCCAGGTTCAATTTCAAATGGTTTCTGGACCTATACGCCAAGTGCTGATATTTCAGCAAAAGTGAAAGTAATGTGTCTTGATTCCTGCGGCGCCATGTGCGTTGATTCATTCACCGTCTCCTTTGATCTGAACACGCCGCCTGTTGTTGATCTCGGTCCGAATACTAATCATTTCCTCTGCTCGGCTCAGAATGTCTGTTGGAATATCGTCGCCAGTGATGAAGACGGCAATTTGGCAACAGTCGAAATTCTTGAACCGGCAGGTGCCTATTTTAACGGTTCACAGCTCTGTTATAATTTTGTTAACGAATCAGTTAAAAAGTTTGTTGTCAGAGCTACCGATTCCTGCGGAGCCGTTACTACCGATTCAACCACTGTATCAGTTGACTTTAATGTACCGCCGGTACTTGAACTTCCCCCGGATTTTACAGCCTATCTTGATGTTCCGGGCGAGGTCTGCTTTGATGTCAGCTCCAGCGATATAGATAATAACCTGTCAACAATTACCGTCTCACCCATTGGGACATACAAATCCAGTTCCGACCAGATTTGCTTCAATGTCGATACTTCCGGGATTTACTGTCTTGAAGTAACCGCAATTGATCTCTGCGGTGCTGAAACGGTTGACACTATTTGTCTTGAAATGATTATTGATGAATGCATTCATATCCAGATAGAAAAAACTCATGGAGCCATTCAGGGCCAGCCGGAAATAGTCCATATTTATCAACAGGGTTCCGGCAAGGAATTAGGCGGTTTTGATTTCCTTATTGCTTATGATGCCACCGCTCTGAATCCACAAATTGTCACTCCGGGAGCTCTTTTTGAAAGCTGTGGATGGGAATACTTTACCTATAGAAATGCTGCTAATGGTAATTGCAGCGGTTCCTGCCCGACTGGTCTCTTGAGAATTGTCGGACTGGCGGATATGAATAACGGTGCTTATCACCCCGGATGCTACCTCAATGATCAGATTGGATCACTGGCTGATATTGAATTCCTGGTCACAAACGATCGAACCTTTGAGTGCATGTATATTCCTATCAGGTTCTTCTGGCTCGATTGTAATGATAACAGCATGTCCTCACGTAGCGGCGATACATTGTGGATCTCTCGCAATGTGTATGACTTTGAACTCTCTGAAATGACTGATTACAGTTATGGCTTCCCGGGTTATTTCGGCGCTCATGATAGCTGTCTTATAGGCGGCGGTCCGGGTAAACCGGCGGCAATTCGTTGTATAGATTTCACCAATGGCGGTGTTGATATTATCTGTGCTGATTCTATAGATGATCGCGGTGATATAAACCTTAACGGCGTAGCCTATGAAATTGCTGATGCTGTTGTATACACCAACTACTTTATCTATGGCTTATCTGCTCTTGATATCAATATTGATGGACAGACCGCCGCCAGTGATGTTAACGCTGACGGCATATCCCTCACGGTTGGTGACCTTGTATATCTCATCCGTGTAGTCGTTGGTGATGCTATGGCTATACCGAAACTTAATCCAAATCTCTCTGACGAAGTTATCTTTAATCTTAATAATGGCATTTTGGCAATTTCAGAATCCGATTATCAGGTTGGAGCGATATTCCTCACAATTGAAGGAAACGTCACTCCAAGCCTGCATCCCGATGCCGACAATATGGAATTACGTTCCAACTTCGATGGAACAAATACCCGAGTCCTGATCTATAACATGAACGGGAAAAACTTCCTTGAACTCGGCAATGTCCTGAATGTTGGATTAAATAATAAAATCAAAGAGATAGAGGTTGGGGCCTATAATGGCTTGGCGCTAAAAGGCTCAGTAGGAGAACTTCCTGATAAATTTGAACTTTTGCAGAACTATCCGAACCCGTTTAACCCGATTACGACAATCAAATTTGCTCTACCGGTTGCCAGTAAATGGGATATGACTATTTATAATATTCTCGGACAACAAGTTGATAATTTCAACGGGGACTCCGATGCGGGTTACGAGACAATCGAATGGGATGCCAGTCGCTATGCGTCAGGTGTTTATTTCTATCGCTTGAAGGCAGGAAGCTTCAGCGCCACCAAGAAGATGGTCATGGTGAAATAAAACGTACCTGTCATGACCATGTTGAGGCCGAGTTTTGAGGAGGGCGGCTTCAGCCAGAGACAAACCCTGTGATTCTCACCCACAGGGTTTGTTTTTTTAATCTATCCGGGGTTTATTTCTTAAGATCCACTACTGTCGCCCCCCAACTCCCTCCGCTTCCCCCCTCATGGCGGTAATTTTCCACATCAGGGTGATTCTCCAGAATTGAATGCACTATTCGTCTTTGAACTCCCTGCCCTTTACCATGCACGATTCTGATGCTATATATGCCTTTTTTTAGACATACTTCGATATATTCATAAACCACGCTACTTGTCTCTTTTGGAGAAAATTGATGCAAATCAAGCATTCCATCTATTGGATATTCAATTGGATCGTCTTTATTTTCAATCATATCTTAAATACCTATCCTCACCTTGCATAGGGTGTAGGTTTGTATCACCCTCATATTTGGCGATAAAAAACCGCTTGTTAACCGGATTTAAAGCCTTTTTGATATAAAATATTACTAAAAAATAGTCTTTAAATTAAATAAAATATTATAAATTCCTTCAAAGGGATTAATAATCTGCCTTGAATTTTTAATCTATAAATGTATATTACCCTAATGTGAATTTTTTAACAAGGCTCAAAAGGAGTTATACAGATGTCACTAATTCGCCCTTTTAAAGGGCTTCGCCCTACCCCGGAAAAAGCTCATATTGTTGCTTCCCCGCCATATGATGTATTAAGTAGTGATGAAGCCCGTGCTGTGGTTAAAGATAACCCGGATTCTTTTTTGCGAGTCAACAAGCCTGAAGTTGATTTTGATCCTGGTGTTTCAACCTATGGAGAGGAAATCTATCTTAAAGGAAAAGAAAACCTTCAGAGACTGATAAATGAAAAAATCATGATTCGAGATGAGAAGCCCTGCTTTTATCTATATAAATTAACGTGGCGTGGCAAAAGCCAAACAGGTATTGTTACTTTGACATCCTGCGAAGAATACGATCAAAATAAAATAAAAAAACATGAACATACCCGTCCGGTAAAAGTAAACGATCGTGCCAATCATATTCAGAAAGTCGCCGCCCAGGTTGGTCCGGTATTTTCGATCTTTAGAAAAAATGACAAGATAATCTCGATTTTTTCAAAGATAACATCAGCAAAACCTGAATATGATTTCACCAGTAATGATGCCGTCCGCCATGAGATGTGGGTCGTAAAAGATTCAGATACAATTAAAAATCTAATTAATGCCTTTGGCGCTTTAGATTCAATTTACATTGCCGATGGCCATCACCGCTCTGCAGCAGCTTCAGAAGTTGCCCGTAGAATGAAAGAACAAAACCCCAAACATACCGGCAACGAACTCTACAACTTCTTCCTCAATGTCATTTTTCCCGACAATGAGTTAAGAATTCTCCCCTACAATCGAGTCATAAAGGGGTTGAATAATTTGACCCCTGAACAATTCCTGTCAATTACAGAAAAAACATTTGAAGTCAAACCAGAGGTCAAAGCAATCGAACCGTCTTCCCCCTATCACTTCGGAGCTTTGTGCAAAGGGAAATGGTACGAGCTTATCGCCCGAAAGGGAAGTTTTGATGCCCAGCATCCGGCTAATTCTATTGATTCTGCAGTTCTCACGGCCAATCTTCTTGGACCGGTTCTTGGTATAAAAGATATTCGCACCGATGACAATATCGATTTTATCGGGGGAATCAGGGGAACCGCAGAGCTTGAAAAACTGGTGAACTCAGGCCAGTTTGATTTAGCTTTCTCCATCTATCCGGTATCTGTTAAACAGCTTCTCACCGTAGCCGACGCCAACGAAGTAATGCCCCCGAAATCAACATGGTTCGAGCCAAAACTGCGCAGTGGAATGGTTGTTAATTTACTTGATGAATAAATAGAAAGGTCTGTGTCATGTTAATTTTAATTTCCGATGCTTTTGACGAAAAGCTGCCAAAAAATCTGGCTAAGTACGGTGAAGTCACCGATGATAAAGCCCGCCTGCCAGAAGCGGAAATTGTCTTAATCCGCAGTAAAACCAAAGTGACCAAAGAATACATGGATGGCGCACCGAAACTCAAACTTGTCATCCGCGGTGGTGTTGGGCTGGATAACGTTGATCTGGTCCACGCCAAAGAAAAAGGGATTACCGTATACAACACAGCCGATGCATCAAGCGCAGCTGTAGCCGAATTAGCCTTTGCTCTGATGATCGCCATGCCCAATCATATCACCAAAGCTGATGCTTCCATGCGCGAAGGGAAATGGCTAAAAAAGGAACTCAAAAGAACCGAACTGGCCGGTAAAACTCTTGGTATTCTCGGTCTGGGGCGAATTGGTCTGGCTTTGGCAAAAAGAGCTGGTGCTTTTGGGATGAAAGTTATCGGCTGGCACCCCGACGTTTATTTTACCGATTATGCTGAAATTATTCCTACTATGGATGAAGTCCTTGAAAATTCCGATTATATCTCCCTTCATATGCCTCTTATTCCTGCAACAAAAGGCATCATCAATAAGGATACCATCGCTAAATGCAAAGACGGCGCCTATATGATTAATACCGGCCGCGGAAAATGTGTGGTCGAGGAAGATATGGTTGAGGCTCTTAAAAGCGGTAAATTAGCCGGCTATGCCACCGATGTCTGGTACAGCGATCCTCCTGAAAATTCTCCCCTGTTTAATGCTCCCAATACTATTTTTACTCCGCATATCGCCGCATCATCAAAGGAAAATATGGGACGTATCGGTATAATAGTTGATCGCCTGATAAGCGATTATGTAGCTGCAAAATAATTTAAATTAAGAGGCATAAAATGGCTAAAAGAGTATTTAATTTTAATCCCGGCCCATCCACTCTCCCCCTGGATGTTCTCAAGATTGTCCAGGAAGAACTGCTGGATTATAAAGGGACCGGCATGTCTATCATGGAAAGCTCGCATCGAGCTGCGGAATTTATCGAAATTAACGATACCGCAATCTCATTGGCTCGTGAAATTTTTGGACTGGATGAAAAATACCATGTTATCTTTTTAACAGGTGGGGCATCAACCCAGTTTTTTCAGATCCCGATGAACTTCCTGGCTGGAGGAAAAACCGGTGCTTACGTTGATACCGGCACCTGGTCAAGCAAGGCCATCAAAGAAGCTAACATTGTGGGTAAGGCACATGTAGCTTTTGACGGCAAAGCAATCGGTTATAAACATATACCCACTCAAAACGAACTGAATATTCCATCTGATGCCGCATATCTGCACATCACTACCAACAACACTATCAAGGGAACTCAGTACCATTATACACCTAATACAGGTAAAATTCCGCTGATCGCCGACATGTCATCAGACATTGCCTGTCGCAGGCTGAACTATACAAAATATACCATGTTCTATGCCGGATCTCAAAAGAATCTTGGACCAGCTGGAACGACTTTGGTTTGTATGCATGATGATCTATTACAGAAATCAAGCGACGCTATCCCGACTATTCTTAATTACAAAACACAAGCCGCAGAAAAATCATTGTATAACACTCCCCCATGCTTTGCGATCTATGTCGTCAAATTAGTCTTTGAATGGATCAAAAAACAGGGCGGTCTGGCTGGTATTGAAAAAAACAATATCGCCAAGAAGAATGCCATTTATGGCATGATGGACAAATATCCTGATTACTTTAAAGGGACTGCCGAAAAAGAAAGCCGTTCCTGGATGAACCTGACTATGCGTCTCCCCTCTGAAGATCTAGAGAAGAAATTTATCGCTGAAAGTAAGGCTGCTGGATTTATCGGCCTTAAGGGTCACCGTAGTGTTGGTGGCGTGAGAGTCTCTCTCTATAACGCCATGCCTCTCGAAGGGGCTGAAAAACTGGCTCAGTTTATGGAATACTTCAAAAAGAAAAACTGATGCTGGCAAAGCCAGTTCAATTTTATCTATAAATTGTTTTTTGTAGGGGCACGGCAGGCCGTGCCCCTACGATTTTTATAATCACAAGAAAATTATAACAAAAGCACACAAGGTGTGTTGTCGGGGCGAAGCATTCCCTGAATAAATAATGATTATTATGTGCAATATCGAAGGAATGCTTCACCCTTACAATACTAAGAACCTCGATAAATTGATCTTGCATCTATAGACAATATTTATTATTTTTATCAATAACGAACAGGGGTATTTATGAAAAAAATTGCTGTCATTTTAATAATTCTTATTACTCTCCCGGGGATAATATTAAGTCAAACCAAGGTTGGCACAACTCGAGGAGAATTCTTGCTAATATCACCCTCAATACGCTCCAATGGTATGGGACAAATTGGCACAGCTCTGGTTGATGAATATTCCTTTTGTTATAACCCCGGAAGCTTGGGGCTCTTTCACCTCAACGATGAAATATCTATTACTCCCTATAATTATACTAAGGACATTGGTTATGGAATAAAACTGAAACAGCCATCTTTAGCAATCCCAGTCTACTTATTCCATATTAATGATGATGCTAAAATTGGCATTAATTGCGCTTTTTCATATAGTAAATTTGATTTTCCTGAACAACAGGAAATTACATACCAGCAGAATCCAGAAGAAATTATTTTAGATGTAAAAGATGAATTGTATGACTTCTCAATTGGTATTGGATATTCGGGTTCAATTCAGTTTGCCGTTGGGGGAAGTTACAGGCATCTAAAAGAAACAATTAACACTGTCTCCTCGACCGGGAGTGGTTTTGATGTTGGCTTAATAGTTAGAAAACCTCTCGGTGATAAGATCAGACTTTTTGAAAAAGATAAATACCGAACCATCTTTCTGCCTTCATTGGGATTTTCCTATTCATTTCTTGGAATGGGTGTTCGGGATTATGAGGTTCAATGGGCCAGACGAATTGGATTTGCCATTACGTCTGGCATTGAAAAGAAAAATAACTTTGGATACTGGCAATTGATCTCAATAACCCCTTCGATTGAAAGTGAAAAATTGGAAGAGACCAGGTCTTTTGTAAAATATGGTACTGAAATAGGGTTACTTGATGCATTCTATTTTCGATTTGGCAAATACGATCAGGATAATTCTTTTGTTACAACAACCTGGGGATTTACCCTTAGTAGTAATGGCATTTTTAAATTGATTTTATCAATAAAATCAACCGAACCGAACAAAATAAGCAAAACCATGAATTTCCTGGCAAACAAACTGACTTTTCAATATTCCATGGCTCACTATAATCATGATTCTTTATATGATTCCGACCCTTTCAGAGGTTTTACTATAAAATATAAACTTTCCCGTTTAAATTGACGTATTAATCAAATTTAAGCTATTAACTTGACAAAATGGCTTAAAATCACTTTCGTTTATGGTTAATATTTTAAAAGATGACTACAAAAAAAGAGATTTCAGCTTGGAAGAAACAGAAACCAAATATATCGACCTTTTCGAAAAATGCTACAGTTACCGTGATCCCCAAAAAGTGATGGAAATGGGTTTTTACCCCTACTTCCGCCCGATTCAATCTGCTCCTGGAGACGAAGTAACTGTCGATGGCCGCAACTGCATTATGGCTGGCTCAAACAACTATCTCGGTCTGGTCAACCATCCCAAAGTAAAAGAGGCTGCGGCTAATGCAGCCCTCAAATTCGGCTCAGGATGCACAGGTTCAAGACTACTCAATGGCACCCTTGATCTCCATCTGGAACTTGAAGCCCGACTGGCCAAATTTATGAAACGCCCCGAGGCTCTTGTCTTTTCTACTGGATTTCAAACAAATTTAGGAATAATATCAACCCTTGTCGGAAAAAATGACTCTGTCATCATCGACCGCCAGGTTCACGCCTGTATTGTCGATGGCACCCGCTTATCCTACGGCAAAATTTATAAGTTTGCCCATAACGATATGGAAGATTTTGAGCGAGTCGCCGCCAATGTCCGCAGTATCAACAACCGCGGCGGTATTCTGGTTGTGGTTGATGGCGTCTTCTCTATGGAAGGGGATATTGTTGATCTGCCCCACTTGATAGAAGTTGCTGAAAAATATGACATCAGGGTTTTAGTCGATGATGCCCATTCGGTCGGCGTGCTGGGTGAAACCGGCGCTGGTACCGCTGAGCATTTTGGTTTGATTGATAAGGTTGATATGACTATGGGAACATTCTCAAAATCTTTTGCCTCATTGGGCGGTTTTGTAGCTGCTGAAAAGGATGTCATCAACTATATCAAACATCGGGCTCGTTCACTGATTTTTTCAGCTTCTATCCCGCCTTCAAATGCCGCGGCGGTCTTAGCGGCACTGGATATAATAGAATCCGAACCGGAACGACGGGAACGCCTTTGGAAAAATGCTCATCGGATGCAGAAAGAATTTAAGGATCTTGGCTTTGAAATCGGCCATACCGAAACCCCGATTGTACCGATTGTGATCGGTGAAGATTTCGAGGCTTTTGCTTTCTGGAAAGCCCTGTTTGAGAATGGCCTCTTTACCAATCCGGTCGTATCGCCGGCGGTTCCTCCCGGACAGGCTATGATAAGGACATCATATACCGCCACTCATACCGATGAACAGCTTGACCGCGTGGTCGAAATTGTCGCCCGGGTAGGACGGGAAAAAGGATTAATCAGTTAGAACAATATGGCCAATATAAATGTTGTCGAAGTTGAGTCTTCGGCTCAACTAAAGAAATTTATAAACTACCCTTCTAAGTTATACAAAGATGATCCCAATTATGTAACCCCGCTGGTTACAGAACGCCTTGAGTTTTTTGATAAAAAGAAAAATCCCTTTTATCATTCCGCCTCAACCAAACTCTTTCTGGCGATGGACAACAAAGAGGTAGTCGGCCGCATAGCAACCTGCCTGAATTATAATCACAACGAATTCCACTCCGAACAAACCGGATTTTTCGGCTTTTTCGATTGCCCGGATAATTATGAAATCGCCTCTACTCTTCTCAAAGTTGCTATGATTACTATCAAAAAAGAAGGCATGAACATCATGCGCGGCCCGATGAATTTCTCCACTAATCATGAATGCGGTTTTCTTATCGAAGGTTTCGATTCACCCCCGACTGTCATGATGACCTATAATCAGCCCTATCTTCCCCGGATGGCAGAGAAGTTTGGCCTTAAAAAAGCAATGGATCTTATCGCCTTCCGTCTCACAAGCGAAAATCCTGTCCCCGAAAGAATTCAGAAAGTTGTCGATAAACTGGCGACCCGTTCCAAAGTGACAATAAGGCCTCTCAACTTAAAAGATTTTGATAACGAAGTTCGCCGGATCAATGAAATTTATAATAAAGCCTGGGAAAATAACTGGGGTTTTGTCCAGATGACCGAAGAGGAATTTTTCTACACCGCCAAAGATTTAAAACAGATTGTCGATCCCAGAATTGCCCTTATTTGTGAATATGAAGACCAGCCGGTTGCCATATGTTTGGCAATACCCGATATAAATCAAGCCCTCATCCACCTGAAAGGAAAACTTCTCCCATTTGGTTTGCTGAAACTGCTCTGGCATACGAAAGTAAGCAATAAAATCGATGGCGCTCGAATTATTACAATTGGCGTTGTTCCCGAATTCCAGAAACGCGGTCTGGAAATGCTGATGTTTTCGACCTGTTACAACAATGGCCGCAATAACGGTTACAAATGGGCCGAGCTGTCCTGGGTTCTGGAAACTAATGAACTGATGATCCGAGGCATTGAACAGATGGGCGCTAAACCATATAAGCGCTACCGCATCGTTGAAATGCCTCTGTAAATTTTGCAATTAATTTTAATAATATTTTTGGATATATTTGTTTTTCAGTCGTTATAATAAATATGAAAAGTTCATTTGTTAAAAATTCCACATTATTTATTCTCATTATATTTTCAATTAATATTTTCATATCCTGTTCAGGTAAATTTTCCAGAAACATGTCTATTATTTTTAATGAAAATCAGAGCAAACTAAAAATTGAAGAGACTACTTACATCCCTGGGTCAGTTATAGCCAATCCCTTTAAGGATGTAAAAATAAAATCCGGCGATGGTTCAATGGTCACTTTTGTTACCGGCTATCGGGGCAAAACGATGAAAGACATGACCGATATCATGATCGGTTTTGATAAGTATGTTAAGCACAAGATTTATTTTCAACTCCCTGCTCTGCCGGATACTGGAACCTATCAGTTAAAAGACCGATCCCTGATACAGCTATTAGGACATTATGAACTCTCTGAAGCATCAAAGATATATTTGCCGGTATCGGGATTTATTGCGATTGATTCAATCAACGGTAACAGAATGTTCGGCACCGTAATGGGCAAATACGAAAACAACGAAAAGACTCCCCTCGAACTCAACGGCAACTTCACGGTCAAGATGTAACAGGCTTGGCCTGATTTTCCACAAAGCGTTGTATCGAAAGATTTATTTGTATGGTAGCCCACCACTTGCGATGGGTTTACTGTTCAATTTTGTAGTTGGGCAGGATCCCGTCAACGATCATATATGACATACTGATAAATAATATTTATAATAAAAATTTTATAACTGATTATCTTGCGATTCTGCCATCAAACTTTACTAATAAAATCCATCGTTGGGTGGCTCACTTGATCTGATGATCACTTGAACTGTGATACACTTGAACTGTGACACACATGATTGGGTGGCCCACCATTTATGGTGGGATTTCATAAATTTCTAAATATGATGAATATCATAATTTCATTCCATCAATCTCCATCACTATCTCCCCATTGTTCCTATACCAATTATAACTTGACCATTTCCAATCATTCTGATTATGTACTAATCCTGAAGCCACCGGATTGTTATGACAATAATTAATCTTCTCTATTACAATTTCTCTAGTACGACAATTATGGTCATAGCATCGCCTCTGCCACACTGCTGGTTGACCATTCGAACGTCTTAATACATTTTTCTCTACCGAGATAATTTCCTTAGCAGTTCTTCCTTTTAATTGACCTATAATTTTACCCAGTTTCATCTCAATAATTGGTAATAAAACAAGATGAACATGATCCGGCATAATTGCATACCCTAAAATATTTATTTTCTGAGTTACACATATAATTTTAAGATGATTCAGGAAGATCTTTATATTTATTTGATTATTAAAATATTTATATCTCTTATAACATGAGAAAGTAATAAATCTTGCAGTTCCAAGATTATCATAATGCTTCAAGCGTGGCATAATAAAATATTAATCAGAAATTAAATAGTGTCAATCACAAATTGATGTACTTCTTACCCCACCATAAATGGTGGGCCACCCGACGATCATTTATGACTTATTCGTAAATAATATTTATAATGAAGATTTTTATTACTGATTATCTTGCGATCCTGCCATTCATCCCTTCACACTCCACCATAAATGGTGGGCTACCCGACAATTCACATAACTCTACCCCAGCTTCTTCTTCTCATCATTGATTGCCTTGAAGGCTTGATAACCATACGCATCATAAAGGCAAAACTGCACCCGCTCAAGATATTTTGACATCGGGATAAAGCCATAAGTGCAGGTTACCATAAGTTTGGCGCAGGCCTGCATTGGGAATCCCCCCACCCCAGTGCCAAAAGCTGGAAAGGCAATTGATTTCACTTTCAACTTCTCCGCAAGCTTGAGACATGAAACTGTTGTCTGACGAATCAACTTATCACTCGTATGTAAATCCTGCCCCATCACCGCTCCGTGAATGACATAATTATATGGTAATTTCCCTGCTGTTGAAAAGATTGCTTCCCCAGGCATTACCTGCCCCTTGGCCATAGCGTCATCTTCGACAGATTGCCCACCGGCTGCTTTGATTGCTCCTGCCACACCACCCCCCATCCAGAATTTATTGTTGGCCGCGTTGACAATCACTTCCACATCGGCTTTGGTGATATCTCCTTCAACTACTTCAACAACAAATGGCATCTATTCCTCCCCTATTTCCCGTTTCACTAAAACATTTTTATCAATTATTTTTATGAATAACAATG
>JBDRQG010000247.1:0-2115 GCA_043826475.1 bacterium | reverse complement strand
GTCTTTTTGCCGGTTGCTTATATGGAAGGATTAGTTGGAAGATTCTTTTATGAATTTGGAATAACAGTCGCATTTTCCGTTCTAATTTCACTCTTTGTTGCTTTTACATTAACCCCGATGATGTCCTCAAGATGGCTAAACGTAGAGAATAAAGAAAACGAAAAATCCAATCGTAAACCAGGATTATTTCAGAGTATTTGGAATCCAATTTACAGAATTTTATCACTGTGGAATAAAACTTTTGAAAAATTTAACCCCAAATATGTAATATTATTAAGGAGTTCGTTGAATCATCGCTGGTTGGTCATTCTTTTTGCATCTCTTACTGTTGTTTTTGCCTGGTTTATGACAAGATTTGTTGGTATGGAATTTATGACTGAATCAGATCAAAATCAGATGTCAATAACGATGTCTTCGCCTCCCGGAACGAATCTGGATGAGACTGTTAATAAATTGCAGGAATTGGAATCCATTGCCCGAGGGTTGGTTGAGGTTAAGAATACATTTATTACTATCGGTGAAGGAAATGCCCCTGTTAATGACGGGTCACTACTGGTTAAATTTGTTGATCGAAGCGAAAGACTTCTTACGGCAAAACAACTTGTTGATTCTGCCAGAATATTATTCTCCGATATCCCCGGAGCTATTATTTCTGTTGCAACTCAAAAAGGTGAAGGGGGAGGAGAAAAGCCCATTGAATTATCTATTCGTGGTGCCGACCTTGAAGTTTTGACTCAAATAACTCATAAAATCCAGGGGATAATGTATGACATCCCGGGTACGGTTGATATTGACAACTCTCTGGATGAGGGAAAGCCGGAGATCAGGGTAGATGTGGATCGCAGGCTGGCTGATGATTTGTCATTAAATTTATACAATATTCCTGCCACCGTCCGTTCCCTGATCGAAGGGGAGGTTGTTTCGACTTTTAAAGATGGGTATGAGGAGTATGATGTCCGGGTTAAGTTGGATGAAAAATTCAGGTCATCTATGGCCAGTCTTGAACGGATATTGATTAAAGGCGACAAAGATCTTCCCAACGGTGATAAAATATTAGTTCCATTAGGGAGAGTAGCTAAATTGCAAAAGTCATCATCGATTGGCCAATATAACCGCTTTGATCGCCAGCGTGAAGTCAGAGTAAATGCCAATGTCGCAAGTTGGACATTTGCCGGTACTGTGTCTGGTGCAATTATGGAAGAAGTGTCATTGATTGATCTTCCTCCCGGTTATTCAGTGAATTTAGTAGGTGAACAGGAGATGATGGTAGAGTCATTTACTAATATCCTGAAAGCACTTTTATTAGCGGTTATTTTTATATATTTGCTTTTAGCTTCTCAGTACGAATCATTTTTTGACCCGTTATCAATTATGATATCCTTGCCTCTTTCCCTTGTCGGAGCTATATTGGGATTAGTTGGCTCATCATTCTCTATTATGTCTCTTATTGGAATTGTCCTATTGATGGGTCTGGTGACCAAAAATGCAATTTTATTGATAGATTTTGTGAAACAAGAACGAGCCAAAGGTGTTTCAAGAACTGAAGCGATATTAAAAGCTGGTCCGACCAGATTGAGGCCGATCCTTATGACCACGCTGGCTACTGTTTTCGGAATGCTGCCGTTGGCTCTGGGATTAGGACCCGGTGCGGAGTTCAGGTCACCGATGGCAAAAGCTGTTATTGGCGGGATGCTTTCTTCGACCCTGTTGACTCTTGTTGTTGTTCCGGTGGTTTATACGTTGATTGATGATTTTGTAGGTTTCTTTAAAAAGAAAAAAATAGCAGAGATTAAAACAGAAGAAACGGTTGTTAGTGGTTAAGTTAATTGCTCCAGATAAATCGTTGGGTTATTCAAATATCTTTCTTGATTATATTGCCGGGCTGAATTCAGCCCGACATTTTTATTCAAGCGATAATTTGGAAAGCGTGGCCGAACAACTCGATAAGGTTGAATACCCCCGGGATAGATTGGCTGATATTTTGACACGCCAGAATAAGGTATATAATTCTTCTAAAAAGACTTTTGAAAACATTGAGAAACTTCGCCAAAATGAGACGCTCTGTGTTTTCTCTGGGCAACAAGCTGTTTTATTTGGCGGTCCGCTTCTGGTAAT
>JBDRQG010000246.1:0-7539 GCA_043826475.1 bacterium | reverse complement strand
ACTAAATGGAACAAAGCATACCAGGTTATTAGAATTAAAATGTATAAATACCACTTCTTAATTTTGTTTTCGGATCTCTTCCCTTCTTTGTACGAAGAGTCAAAAATTGAAAAACAAAAAATTATTATGGCTGGAATAATTACAACAGCATATCGAACAGGCGAATAATTCAGCGGCATCAAACCCAGGATAAAAATTACAACCCAGAAAAGAGAAAACATAGTCGCTGGTGATACTTTTTTATCACGGATGCTGTAAAAAACAAACAGTTCGCATCCAACTGCAAGAAATAACATCAGATCAGGATTCAGGTAAAATAGATGATTGGTAAAACCAAAGGAAATTAGATGCTCAATAAATCCCCATGGGGATTTTAAGCCATCGGGGAAACCTCTCAGCCCATAGGACTGCTCACCCAAATATCCAATTGCCGCTCCAAAATCAGAGCCATATAACAAAAATATGAGGATCAGAGATGACACTACAAAAGATCCAAATCCGGCACCTATCAGCTTCCATCTATCAGTAGATTTTGAAAAATAAATTGTCAGGAGTAAAACTGGCAACAGCAATATTCCAAATAGTTTCCCTGTTAACGCGGCAGCGGCAATAATCAATCCTGCAAGTAAGGCACCCCAAATCTTTTCCCCCCAGTAAGAATAAATAAAAAAGAGCAAAGCTGAATAAAACAACAAGCCGTTTTCTAAATATGAAACTCGTCCGTGGGTAAAGAGAACGACATTGATTAAAAATATAAAAGTTACAACCGGAATTACCCAGAACCTATGGTGCCGGCCAATTCCCAGTAGAATTAATATAAGGGCTCCGATTGATAAAAAGACCCCAACCATATTTGATTCTTCCAAAGAGGGTCCAGCGATAGAGAACCATATATATGCTGTCAAAGAAGTGATCGAATGCTGATAAACTGTCCAGCGAGGATATTCATAGGGATCGAATTCGTCAAACAATACTTTATTGCGGGCATGAAAAGTATATTGAGCCGGGTCGGTAATAAGCGACTGGCCAATACCGGAAAAATAGGTAGGGGGGTCAGACTCAAGATCGGTCTGCCATAGAAAAAACCCACCGATAAAGATCACAATAACCAGACCAAAAAAAAGCCATTGCGATCTGTTTTTGAAATCTCCCTCTAATATTTTTATAGTATCCTACTCCACGATGATACTAAAGTCCGTTTTAGCCAGAACCTCCCCTATAGCCAGAGCAAAAATCTTTTTATCCCGAACCTCCTGTTCGAAAAGCTCGGCCAAATCTTCGGGAATTGATATCAGCAATCCACCTGAAGTTTGGGGATCAAATAATACCGGAACAATACTACCCTCTACTGTTGATTTGATATGTACTTTATCACTTAAATAATCTCTGTTTGAATTTGCGCCACCCGGAATCATCCCCATTTTAGCCAGTTCTTTTACTTCCGGCATAATAGGTATAAGATTCGAGCGGAAGAGGATCGAAACATTGGATGCCGCAGCCATCTCGTAGGCATGACCCAAAAGGCCAAATCCGGTAATATCAGTAGCCGATGAAGCTTTGCAGTTTGCCATAGCCTCGGATGCTTTTTTATTTAACTGCGACATCTGGGCAATCACAATGGCTGTCAATTCTTTACTGACTGCATTTCGCTTTATCCCGGTAGTAATAATACCAGTTCCGATCGGTTTGGTCAAATAAAGCCTGTCACCTGCCTTCGCTCCCGCATTAGTTATGATATGTTTAGGATTTATAAGCCCGGTGACTGAAACGCCGTATTTAAGTTCTTTATCTTTTATCGAATGCCCACCAACAACAACCGCCCCGGCCTCCTCTATTTTATCATTTCCCCCTCTCAGAAGATCTGTAAGGATATCAATAGGCATTGTCCCCTCAGGGAAACAGACAATATTAAGAGCCGTAACCGGTGTCCCCCCCATAGCATAGACATCGGAAAGAGCATTGGCTGCTGCAATCTGGCCAAACTGATACGGGTCATCAACAATAGGCGGGAAAAAATCCAGTGTCTGTACCAGAGCCATATCTTCGCTGATTCGAAATACTCCAGCATCATCAGCTTTATTAAATCCAACCAGTAAATCCGGATTGTTCGATTTGGGAAAATTCTTCAATGCTTCCGCCAAAACCTTTGGCGCCAATTTGGAAGCTCAACCGGCACAGCTTACTTCGGCAGTAAGCTTGATAGTTGCATCTTTTCGTTTATCATCCATAGATTGAATTAATAGTAGTAATGTTAGTCGAAGTCAACTGCTTTCCTTTTCATTGGACCGGATAATAGTAATTTATCAGGTATCCATTTATAATATTACAGCGCCAAAAAGTCAATAAGACAGCCATTAATCATTTTGAATATATATACTGTCATGTCAGTAGTTAAAGTTGACGTTAAAGGATTTCTGACGCATTATTCGGTTATGACAGGCGACTCAAAAAAACTACTGGCTGCAGGTTTATTTACATTTGTATTGATATTAATTGTAAATATTGCCTGGTGGTTGTTTTACAGCAGAACCGAACAGATTCTGGATGAACAGCTTAGCAAACGATTAATATCTATTGTCAAAACTGCGGCTTTTACAATCGAACCTGAAAAAACCGAGAGATTACTGAATGGTGATTTTGAAGCGTATGCTGATATTTACGCAACCCTGGATCGCATCAGAATCAATGATTCTCTCAGCGAGGTTTTTATTCTTGATGCCAATGACAACTATGAATTGACAACCCTTCTGGAAAATGACAGTACTTATTTCCTTAGCAGCCTCAACGGTGTATATATCGATTCACTATTTTTCGGAGCAACCGACAAGGCTATTGCATCAGCAACATATCAAACCGGGGAAATCTATCTGAAATCCGCTTTTGCACCTGTTTTTAACAGCGATGGTTTAGTAACATCAGTCCTCGGTGTTGAAGCAAATGTCGATTATTTTGATTCTCTGTCCGATTTCAAACATAATCTTTTTTATGCTTCTCTCCTCTCATTACTGGGAGGACTCATTTTGGGAATCATATTTATTATTATTCAACGCCGGATCAATCGTCTTCAGCGTCATCTTTTCCTGAATGAAACTCAAACCTACCTGGGACGGATGGTTTCAATCGTCTCCCATGAAATTAAAAACCCTCTCATGATTATAAGGGCCTCGGCAGAGAGACTTCGCAAAAAAGAAAACAGCATCGAGAGCAATTTTATTATCGAAGAAACCGATCGTTTGAATGAAATAGTATCGGGTTATCTTAATTTCGCCCAATCAGGCAGCAGTGGTAGTGGCAAAGCCACTCTTATTACCTCAGGATCGGCAGAAGATATAAATTTATCCGAAATGATCACAAATTTAAAAAAACATTTACAGGAAAATTTCCCAAATGATAATATCAATTGGATTGAATCTAAAATCTCACCGGATATTTCATTTACAACATATAAAAGAGCCCTCAGGCAAGTCCTTATAAACTTATTAATCAACAGCGTCGAAGCCTGCAAAAGTGCCGGTAGAGAGATCAAAGTTGGTGTCGAAACCGACCAAACAAATGACAAAGTAATCATAAAAATAATTGATTACGGCCCCGGTATTCCAAAAGCTGTTTTAAAGCATATTTTTGAGCCATTCTATTCCACTAAAATTTCCGGGACTGGGTTAGGTTTATATCTTTGTAAAAAAATTATAGAAGAAATGAACGGAAAAATAGTAATAAAATCCCAATCGGGAGAAAAAACTGTGGCAGCTATAACCCTGCCCAAAAAACCGATAGAATAAATATGGCTAATATATTAGTTGTCGATGACGAACCCAAGATGACCTCCCTGATATGTGGAGAACTCGAAGATCACAGCCACCAGGTGACTACAACAGTCAATCCGGCTAAGGCTCTGGAATTGATCCGGAATCACTCCTATGATATTGTTATTACTGATCTATCCATGCCTGAAATTTCCGGGATGAGAGTTCTTGAGAAGGCACTCCAAAAAGAAAACACGGCGGTGATTATGATGACCGCTTTTGGAAGTATTGAGAATGCCGTTGAAGCGATGAAAAAAGGAGCTACGGACTATCTTCTAAAACCATTCTCATTAGAAGAATTAATTTTATCAGTAGATGGAATATTAAAAAAGCAACAAACGGAGTCCCTCTCCAGACATTATCAACAGGAGATAAATAAACAAACAGGCTCCACTTATATAGGAGATTCTCCTGTTGCTGAAAAAGTAAAACAACTGATTACCAAAGTAGCTCCCAGTGATGCTACCGTCCTGCTAACGGGGAGATCGGGAACCGGTAAGGAAGTAGCAGCCCGGATGCTTCATAATCTCTCTAGACGATCAGATAAGCCTTTTATAGCCGTAAACTGTTCGGCTCTGACCGAATCTCTCCTCGAATCTGAGATATTTGGCCATGAAAAGGGATCTTTTACAGGAGCCGTTGCGCAAAAAAGAGGTCGGTTTGAACTGGCTAATACCGGCACAATATTTCTGGATGAAATCGGTGAAATATCAACTGGATTACAATCCAAACTACTGCGTGTTCTTGAGGAAAAAACATTTATCCGGGTGGGCGGTGTTGATAATATAGCCATCGATGTCCGAGTAATAGCTGCTACGAACCGGGACCTAAAAACAGAGTTAGAAAAAGGTAACTTCAGAGAAGATCTATATTTCCGATTAAACGTCTTCCCCATTGAAATGCCAAACCTGTCGGAGCGTAAAGATGATTTGAAAAATTTAGCAGAATTTTTCCTTAGATCCAATAATTACCCTGATCAGAATTTGTCTTCAGATGTTCTGAATCTCTTTCAGCAGTATGACTGGCCGGGAAATGTCAGAGAGCTTCGCAATGTTCTGGAAAGAGCTATGATATTAGCCGGAGGTGAGATTCTGACTGTTAATGATTTTTCTCTTGATGTCGAAGACAAGCCTCTGGAAGGTAATTTTGTTAATCAGTCAGGATTGGAAAATACCGAGAAAAAAATGATACTTGATGCCCTTGAGAAAACTAATGGTAACAAAACTGAAGCAGCCAAGCTGTTAAAGATCACCAGACGCCGTCTTTATAGTCGAATGAAAATTCATAATATTAAATAAGAACGAGTGAAATGGTTCAACAAGATGTACCCGATGGTACAAATATAGGTTCAGAAAAGATTGGTAGTATGCTTAAAGCATTATATAACATTGGATTAACAGGCAACACCTGTATTGGCACAATCTTTGTTAATAATAACTCCAGAATAAATATGGAGTGAAATTATGAAAAAATTAGTTATAAGTTTGTTTCTCTTTTTAATGATCGCTGTTCCCCAATACAACGTTTTTTCGCAGCAAGGGGATCTGGCTGATAAACTGGAAACAGAATTAGCGCGTACTGATGAAATTATTGAACGGGCTAATGAGATCGTTCAGACTTCAAATTCTTCAACCGCCAGGTTAGCTCTGGAATATGCAATTAAATTACAGGATAATTCTAAAAGAGAATTTCATATGGGCCAGGGGCATTATAAGAATTCTCTTGAACTTACCATTCGAGCCAGAGAACGTGCTCAGGAAGCTATAAACGCTGCAAGACACACTTCTCAAAGTGAATCAGTGACTATGCGAAAGCTTGAAAAAGCCGAGGAACTTCTGGATCAGGTTAATCAAGCTTTAACCGAAAATCCTGACAATTCTGTTGCTGGAGTTTACGGATCTGCCCGCGATAACCTGGATAGAGCCTGGGAACTTTATCGTTCAAACCAGATACAGGGGGCCCTCAAACTGGCTGATCAGGTCGAACGAACTCTTCAGAAACTAATTAAAATGGCCAATCAGTTTAATAATGATGCCAAAAACTATGACCACCGTTCAGAAATTCTCAGAGAGGCACTTGATCGGGCGACTGAATTAACTAATGAGTGTGACTCAGAGGATGCATTATGGTTACTCGAACAGGCTCGTGAAAAATACCAAAATGCTGAATCGATGGCTTCTGAAACAAAATATCAGGCTGCTCTTAAAAACCTCCATTTAGCCCGGGAGTTTACTTCCAAAGCAACTTCCCTTTGCCAGAATACTGAAACTTTGGAAAGACGATACCAGCATCTTAAAGAACAGACCGACCGGTTAGCAGAACAGATTGGCAGCGGCCGTGAATTAGAAAATAACCTCTTGAACCAGATAAGAAAACAATTGGAATTAGCCAGACAGAATCTGGATGAAAACAATTCTGAATCTGCTACCGCCGCTATTAAAGCAGCCCAGCTTTCATATGACCAGCTTAAAAGAACTCTGGAAAACTCAAATCAGTAATTAACCGGAAAGGTGTTTTATTGCGTTCGTGGGGAATAATTATTGCATTTTTTCTGGTTACTTTTCTGGTAATGAATCCTCATCCAGCAGCAGCCGGATTTAATTTTGGAGCCGGATTAGGTTATGACTTCCTCTCCCAAAGATATTTCCTGGAGGATCTTCAATATATAGATTCCGATTCTATCCTGGTTGATTGGGAGTTGAGATCGACTTACCTCGATGACCTCAAAGGGCTGTTTACATTTGAATTTAATTCATCTGATATTAATAATAAAATCAAAATCCACTCATCTTATGAACAGACGGCTGATTTCCTACGGTTAAAAATATCTCCGGATTTTAGATTCAGACCGGGAAAGAGCAAACTTGATTTTTATACGGATTTTGAATGGCGCAATGGCTGGGAGGATTCATCCGAATTCGGCAACAGTTATCTCTTTGGCTCAATCAGGTCAAAATTAAAAACCCCTTTAGGAAAATCATATTCAAGCCTTTTTCAATTCAAAGCTGAAAAAGTTCAATTTCAATCTGAATCTGAAAGTAGTTTTGACTATTTTAGACTTTCAGGATATGGAGGGATTGAAAAGGCATTTGACAATTTTTCCTTTATAGATTTGAAATTTTTCTTCTCATATCGAAAAGTACCGGATTCGACAATTTTGAATTACAACTCATTCGGAATTGAGGGATCCTTTTTCGGAACCCTGCCTATCGGCAATTTTGACCTTATAACACGTTGGGAAACAAAAGATTACAACAAGCCCAACAATCAGAACGACTATCTCAGAGGCGAGCTTTCTGCTCGTAACAAATTGAATATAAACAACTTATGGATATCAAGACAGGAAATTGATTTTGAAATTATGAATTACAACGATCAGGATATAATCAGTGATGATTATTATCGTTTTAATTTACTTCTCCAGGCTGGGTTGGATTGGATTAATTACAGCCTTACCGCCGGTCCCGAAATTGAAATATTGAAAGAGGATGCCGAGGCTGATTATGACCCTGAAGATTATTTGGAATCTGGTTTCAGAATCGATTTGGATTACCTAAATCCGGGAAGATCTCTTCTTTCACTTGAATCAACTATTGGGCTCCGAAACCTTGATTATGAAACTGATCTGCAATCTGATTTTCTGTTTGAGAGGATCAATTTTATTAACGATTTTTATATCACAAAATCACTAAATTTGAATCTCCTTTTTTCTGCCGAGTGGGAATTTCATGATGAC
>JBDRQG010000245.1:0-3417 GCA_043826475.1 bacterium | reverse complement strand
TTTAATATTAGCGATTTGCTAAAAATAACAATAATCAATGCTAATAAAATCATTGATGATAAGAGCTTGTCGGAGACTTTTAACAGGATAATTAAGTTCAGATACAAATTAGAAAACAAACCGAATGTTAAAGATGCAGTGGCTTCTGAAATAGATAAAATAAATGAAACAATAATGACAAGTATATCAGGTCCCCATACATCATCTATCAATACAGCGCTAAGCAAAATTGAATCTAGTGACCGGCTTGAAGTAAATTTGAGGCCGGATTTAACTTTTGAGCAGATACTTACAAATGGCATTAAGTATGAATATAAAGAAGGAAAATTCCATATTCCCGAAGGCCAGTTCGGCTTAGGGTATTCAAACTTGATGACGATTATTGGAGAGCTGATTGAATACATCGAGAAATATCCAAAACAAGAATGTCACAGCCAAATTAATTTAATTTGCATAGAAGAGCCAGAGGCTTTTATGCATTCACAGATGCAGGAACTATTCATCAAGCATATCAATGATGCAATTTCGTATCTTTTAAAGGATAAGCAAAAGGAAATCAATAGCCAGCTAATTATAACGACGCATTCTTCCCATATTTTGAATAGTAAGATTCATAGCGGCAACTCATTCGATAACATAAGCTACATTACAATCGTTGATAATTTATCCAATGTAGTAAATTTGAATGACAGGAACGTCATGGAAGGCAATCCGGCTTCAGACGCATCCGCAGGGACAGAAACAACTAACGATAAAGAGACAAGAAAAAAGAAGCTTGCCGACGACCTTAAGTTTCTTAAAAAACATATCAAATACAAAGTTTCAGAGTTGTTTTTTTCTGATGCGGTTATTTTTGTAGAAGGCATAACAGAAGAAACTCTGCTTTCCTATTATATTGACCAAAACAAAGAATTGAACAGATATTACATATCTGTTTTTAATATTAATGGCGCCCACGGTCTCGTTTATCACCCCCTTATAAAATTGCTCAAAGTTCCAACCTTAATCATAACTGACTTAGACATAAAGAGAGCAGATGAAGAAAAGGATAACTGCACCCAAGTTATTGATTTAACTGGCAGAGCAACGACAAACAAAACAATTGTCAAATATAATCCTGATAAGGCTGAACTTGGCAACTTAAAAATGTATTTTGAAGATGAGAATATATATGTTGTTTTTCAGCGTGAAGCAGTTGAGGGTTATTATGCGACTAGCTTCGAAGAAGCGTTCATCCTGTGTAACAATAAAAACGAATTGCTAAATAAAGTCTTATCGAGTCTTAAGCCTAAACTGTATGGAGATGTTGTAGGAGATGACCGCGACAAAGAGAAGCTCAAGCATGCTTCTTATCAAATGCAAAGTAAGCTCTCGAAGAGTAAAAGTGATTTTTCAAACGAGATTCTATATGAAATTGTTGTCAGTGATGATTTAGGATCGATTCCAGAACTGCCGAAATATATAACCGACGGATTGAGGTGGTTAACCTGTTCAGTGAAGAAGCAGGTAAGGGGGGGCAGTAATATATGAGTCTATCAGAAATATCCCCTATTTCAAAAAAGGATGAGGAGGCTGTCCAAGCTTTCATTAATTCTTACATTGATAAGGATGAGAGCCTTGTTTTCAACGCTGGTGCCGGAGCAGGGAAAACTTATGCTCTAACTGAGAGCCTAAGATATACAATAAAGGAACATGGGGACAAGCTGGCCCAGCATAATCAAAAAATCATGTGTATTACGTACACCAATGTCGCAACAAATGAAATTAAAGAACGTCTTGGAAACTCTGATTTAGTTAAAGTTTCAACAATTCACGAAAGACTTTGGGCGCTGATTAAAGATTATCAAAAAGAACTTGTCAAAATACATGTTGAAAAGATTCAGGAGGAGCTTGTGCGGCTGCTGTTTGATTTAAATGATAACGATAGCGAAAAAGAAGCAAAACAATTCAAGGCATATCGCGAACTTCCCGAAGCTTCAAAGTCAAACTTCAAAAGTGTCATGATCACTCAAAAGAGTGAATTTTATAAACATTATGATAAGCCCGCTAAGGAATTTAAGTTCGCATTTGAAAGATCTGTCGGAGCTTATTCTGATCTTTTGAATAATGTTGCAAACTTTAAGAAAACCGTAAGTACTATTTATAGAATAGCGAATTACCAGGAGTGCTTGAAGCATATAGAAACCGGAAATCGTAAATACAGTGCGGTCAAATATGAAAATAAATTTAATAATGACATATTACACAGGATGATAATCAGCCATGATACGTTACTAGATTATGCTTTAAAAATGATAAAGACTTACGACCTGTTAAGAAGAGTCATTCTTGACAGTTATCCATATATATTAATTGACGAATACCAAGATACAAACAGAAGTGTCGTCGAAATGATGAAGCTTATTGAAGACCACGCAAAAAGCATCAAGCGCAAGCTTTTCATCGGTTATTTTGGGGATACAGCTCAAAATATTTATGAGGATGGGGTGGGTGGAGATCTCGGCAACGTCCATCCAGGGTTAAAGGTGATAAATAAACAATTTAACAGGAGGTCTCACTCCGAAGTCATTGATGTTATAAATAGAATCAGAAATGATGAGATAAAACAGAAGTCTATCTATGATGACTGTGCTGGCGGATCTGTCAAATTCTATTCAGGGACAGACGAAGTTAAACATCAGTTCATTGAAGAATACAGGAAAAAGTGGAATATCAATTCTGAGAATAAACTGCATTGCTTGGTTTTGCTGAATAAGTTTGTTGCGGAATTCAATGGCTTTCCAGACATATACAGATGTTTTTCAGATACTGCCTATTACAAAATAAACTATGACCGACTGAATAATGAACTACTTAGCAACGAATTATCAAAGCTTGGTGATGTCCCTAATCTTTTCTATAGGATATTACAATTTATTGATAATCTAAACAATCCACAGACATCACTAAGCAATTTAATTGATAAGAAGATTTATTCACGAATGACTTTTCTGAAGTTGTAAGAACTGGTAGCCATATTGAAAACTATAGGCGGCGTTTCGTTGGGCGAATACATTAGAGAGATGTTTGATAAGTATGGCAATTCCGGGAATAGTTACTATAAACAAGTCATTCAAAAATTAATTATCCTAGAACGCTACACATATCATGATTTAAGAAACTACCTATTGGATGAATTATTTTTAAATATCGGAAGCGGGATTCTGAATGATTTTAAACTGAAATTGGTGGAATTATTTGAGGAAAATTTATTTCAGAAAACGGATAAAAAACAAATGGAAGTGTTTAAGCTGAAATTGAAGCAATTTCTTGATAGTGAATTCTTCTCTTGTATAGACACACAAGAAGTAAATGATTTTAAATCAAGACTGAATAACTTCTTTGAGGAACAAAAACTGTCAGATTTAATCATTGAAG
>JBDRQG010000244.1:0-3307 GCA_043826475.1 bacterium | reverse complement strand
TGACAGCAAATAATTGTTTGACATACGGTTTTTACTTTCCTTATCTTTGGGGATTGATATTTCAACCTGTCAGATAACTTAGTACCTGCCTGACAGGGGCAAGTAAATGACATTACTGAGCTTTGTACCGGTCGGTTGATTAATTATCTGACAAAAAGAATTGGACAATAAGGGATATTTATTGAACCTGGGAATATGGTCTGATTGTTATAAGTTATTAAGATGTTAAATACGCCGTTGGTAAACAGAAGAGTTCTGCTCTTAAATCAAAACTACGAGCCTCTGACGGTCTGCTCCGCGAGGCGGGCGGTGGTGTTGTTATTTTCCGGTAAAGCTGAGATGATCGAAACGGCCGATGGCATCAAAATCAGAACGGTTGATAATGCTTTTTCTCTGCCCTCGGTGGTGCGGCTTTGGAAATACCGCAAGGTTCCGTTCAAGAAAATCATGCTTACCCGTAAAAACATAATTATGCGGGATAACAACACCTGCCAATACTGCGGAACAACCAAGGGACCGATGACGGTCGATCATGTCATCCCTAAAACCATGAACGGCGGAGAGACCTGGACAAATCTTGTTTGTGCCTGTTCCAAATGTAACAACAAAAAGGGGGACAGGACGCCGGAAAGCGTGGGGATGAAACTTCTGCGCAGACCTACCCGCCCGAGTTATATCACCTTTATTCAGCATCATTACGGCGTCTCTCAGCAATGGAAACCCTATCTGTTTCTCGATCCCTCCAGCGGCAAATATTTGACGACCTAAAAATCATTGTGAGCTTTTAGTGAGTGGGAGATGTCCTCATCTGCCCTTGTTTAATTACACTGTCAGAGAATCTCTGACTGACAACACCGCTTGTAAATACCAAAAAAACAATAGACAATATTTTTACAGTACGTATCTTTGATATTAAATATATTGAAAAATGCTTATACCGTTATTATTGGAATATTAATTTTGAAGTTAAATAAGCTCAACTGGCAACATCTGGCAATTCTGTTATGTTTAATATATGTTATTATTCTTTATCGAAACGCATGGATTGGCGATGATGCTTATATTACATTTCGTACGGTAGATAATTTTATTAATGGCTTTGGCTTAACCTGGAATGTAACCGAGAGAGTACAAGCCTATACTCACCCTCTCTGGATGTTTCTAATTTCATCGATTTATTGGATTACACGAGAAGTCTTCTATTCAAGTATATTTTTATCAATTATCATCTCGGTACTAACGGTATGTCTATTGGCTTTTCGGATGGCAAAATCATCTTACGTATCCTGTATCGCTGTTATTGCTTTTATCCTTTCAAAAGCATTTATAGATTATAGCACATCGGGGCTGGAGAATCCTCTATCGCATCTTTTAGCTGTAATTTTCTTTATGGTTTTCCTGACGCGCCCTTTAGAAAAAAAGACAATCATAATTCTTTCATTGATTGCAGCCTTAGCTGGATTAAATCGGATGGATTGCTTGCTTATATACTTCCCTGTATTTGTTTATCTGTTGTGGAAAGACTTCCGATTGAGGAATCTCGCTTATATCTTTTTAGGCTTTTTGCCTCTTTTAATATGGGAACTGTTTTCATTGTTTTATTACGGATTTCTTTTTTCCAATACAGCTTATGCCAAATTATCGGCTTGTGTAACCCGGACAGATCTAATAGAACAGGGGCTTTATTATATCTGGAGTTCTGTCAAGGTAGACCCCGTTACAATAATAATAATTATAGCAGGTATAATAATCCCTCTGGTGACTAAAAAATGGCGATTATTATTGATCACTGGAGGAGTTATTCTCTATCTCTTATATGTTGTCTGGATCGGGGGGTGTTTTATGAGCGGTCGTTTTCTTACGATCCCATTCATTCTTTCTGTCATAATTCTCTCACAATATCGTTTTGAACGACCAAATGCCGGATGGTGGCTGCCGGGTATAATTATTCTGATAGTGGGGCTGAGTGTTAAGCTTTCACCGGTATACACTAATGCTGAGTATGGTATTGATGATCAATATGGTAATTTTGGAGGAGGGGTCGTAGATGAACGTGGTTGTTATTGCCAGTCATCAAGTCTTCTGAATATATCAAAAGATGAACCAATGCCGGCTCATAGGTATGCCAGGCTAGGAAGGACACAAAGAATTCCAATTACGATACGCAGTACTATTGGATATTATGGTTATTATGCCGGTCCTGATACTTATATTATTGATCTTTATGGGTTGGCAAATCCACTGCTGGCGCGGCTTCCTTGCGACACAACGATGACCTGGCGCATAGGCCATAATATTAAGGCCGTCCCCGAGGGTTATCCGGAGACAATATTATCAGGGAAAAATCTTATCAAAGATAAGAAGATTGCAGCATATTATGAAAAATTATCTTTTATTGTCTCAGGTGATCTATTCAACTGGGACCGTATTGTAACTATTTTAAAATTTAATTTAGGATTTTATAACCTGGAATAGATGTGTACTTAAATAAAATCGAGAAGTTATCAGCCCGTTAATTTTGATTCTTAATGGCTACAGGACCCTCATCAATAAAATCCCCCAAAATATTTCCAAAAGTTTTAATTGATTTAATACCATAAGATTGATAATATCAAAGGCTAAATGTATTGAATATATAAAGTTTATCGCTATTTCAAATGATTTAGGGAAATTGAATGGTAAACCCACTTCAAGCAGTGGGGTACCAATTGTAAAATTGAATAGTTAACCCACAGCAAGCTGTGGGGTACCAATTGTTTAAAGAATTTATGGCTGAAACTAACAAAGATAAACAACAGGTAATCCTTTCAGGAATGCAGCCGACCGGGACATTGCATATAGGCAACTACGAAGGAGCTCTCAAAAACTGGGTCGAATTACAGGATCAGTACCAAATGTACTGCTGTATCGTTGACTGGCATGCCCTTACAGCCGATTATGAAAATCCTGGAATCCTCAAAGAACGCATTTTTGAAGTGGCGGTCGATTTTATGGCCGGCGGGCTGGATCCGGAAAAATGCGCTATCTTCATCCAATCCGATGTCAAAGAGCATTTGGAACTGCATTGGATCTTTTCCACATTAATAAGCGTTCCGACTGTTTTACGTCTGCCGACTTATCAGGAAAAGAAAGATAACCTTGATTCCTATGCCTTCTTAGGCTATCCGGTGTTACAAGCGGCTGATATTTGTGTTTATAACGCCGACAAAGTTCCGGTTGGAAAAGACCAGGAAAAGCATATCTGGTTAGCCAATGATCTGGCCAAAAGGTTTAATCATTATTACGGACCAACTCTGAAAGAACCCGA
>JBDRQG010000243.1:0-3110 GCA_043826475.1 bacterium | reverse complement strand
CCACCTCATCAACGATGGCCTCAATAAAAACCGGTCAAATGGAGCTTGGCCTAATTGCCGGGCTAAATAAAATAAAAGACAGAAGCAGCAAGGCGGCTCTTGATGACGGCAAGCTTGGAGCTTATTCCAAATATAATTACTCCCGGGGATATATAGCTGTCGAAACTGATATGCAGACTGGTGATAAAAGCGGCTTTGGGGCAATCGTGACTGAGGGGAGGCATCATTTCCAAAATGCCGATCTGAGATATTCTCTCTGGTCATACAGTGATAATTTTTTGGATATCTCTTCAGGGAGCAAAGCAGGGAATATCTCCCATTCTGAAGATATTGATGAAATTGAATTATCCTTTTCTACCAATCGAACCGGTGTCGAAGGGGGATTATTCAAAACAATCATTGAAGTCACACCCCAATATGAAATGGTAAGCTCTTTGATCTATTCCGGGATCGATAAGGATAATTACAATATCCAGTACCTGGCCGGGTTGACTCGATCCATAAATGAAAAGCTCTCTATTCGTCTGGATCATATTTACAAGACAAAAAAACGAATTAAAGATCAAAGCGATTCAGAATCCGAGGATCATCGCACCCGATTGGAATCAACATTTTCCTCTGGCAATTTATCTATAAGAAGTTATATTGGCTATCAAACAAAAACAGGGGAGAAGAATTATTTGTCCTTGTTCATGAGGCTGCGCAACGCCAATACCCGGTTCGGATCTTTTGAGATCTGGTCCAATCTGTCCCGGATCGATTTTAAGAATATGAAAATCGATTACTGGTATTCATTTATCAGAATCCATCAGCAGCTATTGCCTGACATTTCAACGGGAATCAAACTAATACACAACTACAACAGATCAAGCCATAACCGCCACAGCACAACGGTAATTCTGGAGGCAACGGCATTGTTATGATAAGATTGGTATTCTCAACACTTATATTTCTGTTTCTTATTGCATCTAATGCCCAGGCCGGGATAATAATCAATGAAGTCATGGCTAATGAACCGGGGGGGGATAAGAATCTGGAATGGCTTGAACTTTATAATGATTCACAAGAAACAGTATCACTTGAAAACTATCAAATTCAGATTGGATCCAAAGTTATTGAATTTGCATCAGATATTGAATTGGAGGCTGGTGCATATCAGGTTTTCTGCAAAGACATTTTTATTGAAGGCACACCACAGGGATTTGGAGAATATTGGGGTGATGGTTCTCGAATTTGGGGGGATTCATATCAGGAATCATTAATTTTGACTCCTATAGAAATTTCAGAATCATTCAGCCTGACCAATTCCTCAGGTACTATCCTTCTCTATGACAATAATGATAATTTAGTCTCTGAGTTTGAATGGACAAGTTCCGGTTTGGATGGCTACTCATGGGAGAGATTCTCTCCTTTATCAGATGTAATCGAACAATCGGTTGATCTGATTGGCTCTACACCGGGCTATGTTAATTCCATAACCCCTGTCCCCAATGATCTGGCGATAGAGTTGCTTGATGTGTACAGATCAGATGGTTTTACCAATATTTCTTTACTGATTTCAAATGTAGGAACAAGTTTAGTCTCTGATGCTGAACTTCAAATTGATGAGGTGGTTAGTGAAGAACTAATTTCACCTCTTGAAACTATTTCAATCCCAGCTTTGATGCCACAGGAAACATATACCGTTAATGCCAGCTATGATAATCTATTTATTTATTACACGACAATTAATGCTGCCTTGTCTCTAGACGATCGCCTTAACAATAATGAATTAACTTTCGTTGCCCCCGGCAGTGAATTCCCACCGGTTGTTCTCAATGAATTTTTAGCTAACCCAACTTCAGATTTAAATGCCGAATGGGTGGAGATTTATAACCGGTCCCCTTACCCGTTTAATATTTCAGATTGGGAAATAGGGGATTCACTTCATGTATATACAATCACAAGTTCTGAATTTTATATTGAAGCGGGCGAATTTTTGATACTGGCTGAGGATTCAATAAATTTTAAGAATTATTATTCTAATTTTAATGGTCATATTCTGGAACCAAAACAATGGGCTTCGTTGAATAACGGTTCGGACAAAGTTCGTCTGGTAGATCAGTACGGATTGGAGTTGGATCATTATTTATACAACAAAGTATACCCAAACAACCAAACTCTGGCAAGAGAGAATGATGTAATTCATCGCGATGTGTGGGGATATTCTGAGATTCCCGATGGCACGCCGGGTGAATTTAATTCGGATATTTATTTCAGTCCGACCGGATCAGATATAAAACTTACGATCAGACCGGAAGTCTTCTCTCCTGATGGGGACTTTGTTGATGAATTTGCAACCATTACAGTTGAAGCTCCCGGCGATAAGGATTACAAACTCAAAATTTATGATAAGCAGGGCCGAGAGGTATATTCATTTGATCAGGTTCAGGATATAAATACTTGGCATGGAGAGAACAACGGCGGAGACCGGCTTCCGATTGGAATTTATATCGTCTATCTCGAAGTGGTTGGAATGGAATCAATCAAAAAACCAATTGTAATTGCACGATGAATAATATGAACAAACACAGTTTGATATTAATTATTTTCTTCTGCCTGGTTGTATCGGGAAATGCGTTTGATTTTTCATCGGGAAGAGGGATTGGGTTGGGGAAATCGGTTTTACTGTCGGAATCATCAGCCTCATCACTGGTAGCTCTTCCCGGGGCTGGAATAAATAACAACCAGTGGAAACTTGAGATTGGCGTTAATAGAAAATTTGAAATAAAAGATCTTGATGAAATTTTAGTTTCAGGAGCATATCGAAAAGGAAATATATCATTTTCTCTCGGTCTTTCACAATTGGGCTATCCTGAATTGTATTCGGAAAAGACACTTAAACTTGGATCAGCCTACTACTTGAATGATTTCAGTTTTGGTATGTCATTATCCGGGCTGTTTCTTGATTTTGGCGGGGGATATGAAGGGCTTTCAGCCTTTACTTTTGGATTATCAGCCAACTATCATAAAAAAAACTATTATGCTTCCTTCATGGCTGATAATCTTACTTCCCCTAAACTCGAGGACAACAGCCCCGAATTCGAACCCAAATTTAATTTATATTTTGA
>JBDRQG010000242.1:0-4071 GCA_043826475.1 bacterium | reverse complement strand
CCTTTCCAATAAATCAACAGTCATTGCTGAATGTAGTACATATAGAGCGAATCTTAGTCGCCATCCGACAAAAAATCCACGAATCCCAGTTTATTTATAAATGCTTTTTCATCAATTTGAATGCTCCAATGCCTTGAATTGCCATAATCCTTAGAAACATTTATTTCATTATTTGTTATGATCCCCTTCCCAAAATCGTTTTCGACAGCAATAATATCATCTTTTTCTAATTCAAAAGTAGCAGTAATAGGTCTTGTCTTTGGAATTTTATTTGCATCAGTTGATCTTCTACTACGAGGATAATCGTACAACTCTTCAAATGTACTTCGATGACCAGATGGTACAGGATTTAGTCTATATAAACATTCTAAAAGGGCTGTTTTACCACTTTCATTTTTTCCAACCAAACACGTTACATTGGGTTCTATTGAAATCAAGTTTGAATTTGTAACACATTTATAATCTTTAATTTGAATAGCTTTTAGTAACATAATTTCTCCCAACATATATGATCATTAGAATCATATTAACTCAAGCTTTATTAATTACAAATATAACTAAATTATAAAATAGTTAATATACGAGAAGAATCAAGTAAAATTGTATTATTAACTGTATTACAACTCCACCCCAAAAATATATATCAGCGTATAATACAACCCAACAGCCAGGAAGATTACTCCCGTTATGCGACGTGCCCATTTTTCTATAGTCGTAAGTTTGCTGAAAACAATCCCCACAAACCGTGTCCCCCAGACGATCAGAATTGCAAAAACAAAAACCGGCAGTGCTGTTCCGACTCCATAAACCGAGGGGATCAAAATTGTCGATTCATGTTGAATCGCAATCGGAATCAGGCTTCCGAAAAACAAGGCCGCCGAAACCGGACAAAATGACAAAGCAAACAATATCCCCAATAACCCGGCTCCCCATACACCAAAACGATTAACCCGGTTTTGCATCCGTTCACTTATCCCAGTCCCTTTGATACTAAACCGGAAGACTTCCATCAGAAACAACCCGACCAAAATCAAAATTGGTCCGAGAGCTATATTTATATACTTCTGCAGGAAATTGGCGAGATCAGGCACAGACATCGTACTGACCACAATCAAAAAACCAAGGACAAAATAAGTCAGCACCCGGCCCATTGTATATAACAGGCCGGAGAGCAATACTTTTTTAGGTACCTCAACCCGTTTGCCAATGTACGAGATAGCGGCAATATTGGTAGCCATCGGGCAGGGGCTAATAGATGTCAGAATCCCCAACCAGAAAGCAGAGACGATAGCAATATAAAAAGGGTCCATCTATTCTTTCGTTTTAGGCGTCATGAAAGCTTTGGCATCAGTTTGAACATATTGAATATATTTGTCTTTATCGCCTACCAGATCCCAGATCTTTTTCAGATTTGTCCATTCAGTCTCTTTGTCATCAACTATATGAGAGACAATTACTGACTGACTGAAAATTCCGTAATCTTTTTTAACATGTTCATTGGCCTCTTCATCGTAATTCAAGGTCTGCCAGACAACTTTACCGTTCTTGAGTTCCTCGGCAAAGCCATTTTCAATTGCTTCAATGGCGTAGGCTTCCAGTTTCTGGCAGGTGGCGCATCGACGATTGCCATGATAATAAGTAATGACATATCTGTCAGGTGACGGTGTCACTACTATTTGAGAATCAGACTTAATAATTGTTGTTTCTGATTCCGCCTGTTTGGCAGAATCTTCCTGAGCAATTACAACTACAGGAAATAAGCAAATTAAAAATAAAATAAAGCATGCTTTGCATGTACGTGACATAAGACCTCTCCTTTTATGATAGCATCTTTAATAATTCTTCCGGTGATGGCACTTTCCCGAATACTTTAACCTCGCCGTCGACAACCAGTGTTGGGGTCATCATGACGCCATATTCGGTGATTTTCATAATATCGGTTATCTTTTCAACTTCACAGGCGAGACTGTTTTTCTCGATAACCTGTTTAACTTCTGAAAGAAGCTTTTCGCATTTTGGACATCCGGTCCCAAGAATTTTGACCTGTTTCATATTACCTCAAATCTAAAATAAATATCCATATAACATACCTGTTAATGTCGCCATGACAATTACCAGCAGAACAAAGACGACTGTCTTCTTTATACCCATAATCGAGGCAATCACCAGCATATTTGGTAAAGATAAAGCCGGACCGGCCAGTAGTAAAGCCAAAGCCGGACCTTTACCCATTCCGTTGCCGATTAGAGCCTGCAATATGGGAATCTCGGTCAGGGTAGCAAAATACATGAAAGCCCCCACCACCGAGGCAAACAAAACCGATCCAAATGAATTCCCTCCGACCCAGCTGCTGATCCAATCTGAAGGGACCAATCCCTCATGTCCGGGCCGTCCGAGTAATAATCCAGCTACAAGTACCCCTCCGAGAAGAAGGGGCATAATTTGCTTTGTAAAGCCCCAGGTCTGCTCGAACCACTCGCCCCCCTCGTTTTTATCCCGGGCGGTAATAATTGATATACCAAGGATTGCCACTGAGAAGGGAAGTAGAGGATGGTTGGGCCATATTATGGCAATAATAGTTGTAAGTATTCCGGTTGTAATAATAAGCCACTTATTGAGTTTAAACCAGACAACAAGAATAATACCAAGCAGAATTGCAATGATACTGGTGATGATCCATTTCATCGAAAAGAGGATATACCAGAAACCGGAATTTGTGTCGGGATGACCGAGATTGGCAAAGACAAGGATCAAAATCATCGAAGCGAAATAAATCCCGTTCTGCCACAGGGGACGGGTACCATCTTCGCTGGGCATGGCAATTTCTTTTTTTGCTTTTGCAGTCTCCTCTTTCAGGAAGAAGAGATGCATCAGCAACCCAATAATTATGCTAAATAAAACCGCACCGATTGCCCGGGCAATACCCATTTCTAATCCCAGCACTTTGGCAGTCAGGATTATTGCCAGGACATTGATCGCCGGACCGGAATATAGGAATGCCGTAGCAGGACCCAGGCCGGCCCCCATGCGGTAGATCCCGGCAAAGAGGGGTAAAACAGTGCAGGAGCAGACCGCCAGAACCGAACCGGAAATTGATGCGACCCCATATGAGACAAATTTATTTGCTGTAGCCCCCAGATATTTCATTACCGATGCCTGGCTGATAAATACTCCAATTGCACCGGCAATAAAAAAGGCTGGGATCAGGCATAAGAGAACATGTTCCTGGGCATACCATTTGGCGAGATAAAAGGCCTCAAGAATAGCATTATCAAAGCGTGAGAGACCGATTGGCAAATAGAAAAAGGCGACAAAGATAACAGTAATCCACGCCAGCGGTTTCCATTCTGATTTCCAGTTAAGCATCTATTCTCACTTCCTGCTAACCAAATTAATCTGTTGTAATGCATTTGATTCGATAACTGATTCAATACACCCAAAAAAGTTCATCACACAGGGAGTTCTTAGACTATACCAGACTTGCAGACCTCGTTTTTCATCTTCGATTATGCCGGACTCTTTTAAAATTGACAGGTGTTTTGAAACTGTAGAAATGTCGGCGCCAACAAGCTTGGTGAGATCCTGAACGCATAGTTCACTTTTAGAGAGAGTATCGACAATAAACAGACGGGTGGGATGGGCGAGAGCTTTGATGATTTTAGCTCGGGCATCGAAAAGGTTTTTGGTCTTTTTATTCACGCAACTCTCCTGGTATTTTCTTATTTGGCAATATAGCCAAATAGTTAGGGATGTCAATAATATAATGTTTGAGATATGTAAGATTTTCTTTGTAATAATATTAAAGTCTATTGAATAACAAGCCGGCTTTTACAAACATTTTACTATCATTATTAGTATAATTGTCCCTAAGTCTCAAACTTGTTGACCCAAGCTCCAATGCAATTCCGTAATGATTATGAATCTGAAATGCTGTTCCGACGCCTATCTCGAATCCTAATTGATTTGAAAGTTCATTTCTATAATTTGCCCCCTCCAATGCTACACCATAACCGATTTCAACAAACGGGCGAACTTTTCCGGATTTCAAAAATCCATAGTATTTGATGTCCA
>JBDRQG010000241.1:0-3376 GCA_043826475.1 bacterium | reverse complement strand
TAACAGGCCTACAGTTACAGCCGGTAAGATTGCGACATGCAATCCGAAAAACCTACCGATAGTAGCCCCGGTCACTTCTTCCCCGCCCCGCATTACAGTTAAAAGTGTCTCTCCAACTACTGGACCAGCACCAGCCATCCCGGTTCCGACTCTGGTAGCAAAAAAAGCCAGTTCATTCCATGGAAGCAAATAACCAGAAAATCCAAAAGCCATTGCCAAACCTAAAAGACCTATACCGGTATACCAGGTAATTTCGCGTGGTTTGCGATAAGCCTGAGTAAAAAAGACGGTAAACATATGCAGAAAAGCGGCCAGAATCATCAGATTGGCTGACCAGGAATGTATCGATCTGATAAGCCAACCGAAGGAAACTTCCGAAATAATAAACCTAACCGATTCGTACGCCGATTCAGCTCCCGGGCGATAATACATTAATAATAAAATACCAGATACAACCTGAACCAGAAAAAGAAATAGAGTAACCCCGCCGAGATAATAAAAGATGGAATGGCTGTGTTTGGGGACGACTTTGGAACCCATATATTCAACGAGAGAATTAATCTTCAAGCGCTGGTCTATCCAGTTGAAAGCTTTATTCTCCGGAGAAAAGAAATGGTGTTCGCCCGACACTAAACCTCCTCTTTCGAAACAAAGATATCTTTGCCAACCTCATTCACGACAAATTTTTCCAGAGGTTTAGGCGGTGGTCCTGATATGTTTTTACCATCATAATCATATTTACCGTTATGACAGGAACACCATATTAGACCCAGATCGGGGCGATTCTGGACGGTACAATCAAGATGCGTACAGGTGGCGGACAATGCTTTGAGGTCACCTGTTTCAGTTAAAAAGATAATACCGAGAGAACGGCCGAATTTAAAATTCTTAGCCTTTTTAGGATCCTCGGCAATTTCTTCTTTGGAAAAGGGAATCTTAACCTGCGAGACATTGGCTTCGACGGATTTAGGAGGCATCAAAAATTTAAAAACCGGGTAGAAAATTGCACCAAGCAGGGCAATTACTCCACCTGATAACAATCGATTTAAAAATGTACGCCTTGATTTGTCTTTCTGCTGCATTAATAGACCTTTTTATTTTTATCTATCCTGCCATTTGAATTTCAAATAATAACATCAGAGATCGTAAATGGCAATATTTAATTTCAATATATAGATTATAGTTTTAAAGTAATTGATTTATGTCAAAAAGAAGAATGCCGCGTGCACCTTTTTGTTGGTTGATGAGATTTTTTATATTAAATTAAAACCTTGTTTATTTGTATGTATTATGAACTTATAAAAGTGAGATTAAAATGGAAAATATAGAATCTACCCGTTCGGGAAATTTTATTACTAATATTATCGATGAAGATATTGCTAAGAATAAAAACGGAGCGAGAGTCCATACACGATTCCCTCCGGAGCCAAATGGTTACCTGCATATCGGCCATGCCAAGTCTATCTGCCTTAATTTTGGATTAGCTAAAACCTACAATGGCAAATGCAACCTTAGATTCGATGACACAAATCCCAGTCGGGAAGAAGTTGAATATGTCAATGGTATGATCGAGGATATCAAATGGCTCGGCTTTGACTGGGAAGACCGTTTGTTTTATGCATCAAACTATTTCGAGACGCTATATGAATATGCCGTCAAACTGATTAATGACGGCCACGCTTTTGTATGCGATCTGACGGCTGATCAGATAAGAGAATACCGAGGGACTTTGACTGAACCGGGCAAAGAGAGTCCATATCGCAACCGATCAATTGAAGAGAATCTTGATTTATTCAAAAGAATGCGAGAAGGCGAATTTCCCGATGGAGCCAAAGTTCTTCGGGCAAAAATCGATATGGCTTCCGGTAACTTAAATATGCGCGATCCGATTATGTACCGCATTCTTCATGCTTATCATCATAACACCGGCGATGAATGGTGTATTTATCCAATGTATGACTGGGCACATGGACAGTCTGATTCTATCGAAGGAATCACTCATTCGATATGTGATATTTCATTTGAAGCCCACCGGCCATTATATGACTGGTTTGTAGAAAAACTTGGTATTCATCATCCCCAACAGATTGAATTTGCCCGTTTGAATATCAGTTATACGGTACTTAGCAAACGCAAATTGCGGGAATTAGTCGAAGGGGGCTTTGTCACCGGCTGGGATGATCCTCGTATGCCTACCCTTTCAGGATTCAGAAGACGAGGTTATACCCCAGCCTCGATTCGTAATTTCTGTGACAAGATTGGAGTGTCGAAACGGGAAAGCATCGTAGCTGTTGCTGACCTGGAGTTTGCTATTAGAGAGGATCTTAACAAACATTCTCTACGCGTAATGGGAGTGTTAAATCCTCTGAGAGTAGTAATTGACAATTATCCTGATGATCTGATAGAAGAGATGGAGGCAATCAATAATCCTGAAGATGATTCCGCTGGTACAAGGAAAGTCCCCTTCTCGAAAGAGCTGTATATCGAGAAAGAGGATTTCCGCGAAGATCCACCGAAAAAGTATTTCCGTCTTGCTCCCGGCCAAGAGGTTCGCCTTCGTTACGGCTATTTTATTACCTGTACTGATGTGGTGAAAGATGATAGCGGGGAAGTAATCGAAATCCACTGCACTTATGACCCGGCATCACGTGGAGGAAATTCCCCTGATGGCCGCAAGGTAAAAGGAACCATTCACTGGGTATCGGCGGTCCATGCTATTGAGGCGGAAGTCAGACTGTATGACCGATTGTTTAAAGTTGAAGACCCTTTAAATATTGAAGACGGAGAAGATTTCAAGGATACTATTAATCCGAATTCTCTTGAGGTAGTTACTGCCCTGGTAGAACCCAGCCTTAAAAAGGCTACGCCGGGGATTCGCTACCAGTTTGAACGGCTAGGGTATTTTTGTGTAGATTCCAAAGATTCCACTGATGATAAATTAGTTTTCAATCGCACCGTGACTTTAAGAGATACCTGGGCTAAGATGGAAAAACAAAATTGATTTGGTGATCTGATTGCATTATGGAATTCATGAAATACTTTCTACTAATTTCTTTAATAATCAGTTTTGCAGGCTGCAGTAGTAAAGATGTAGTTGAGCTCCGTAAATTCCCATATCCATATCGAGCTGCTTTAACAATCTGCTCTGACATAGACCAGACAGCGACAATTGATGAATTTCTTACTGTTCAAAGATATCTTGATGATACCGTAGAGACTCCTTTTGGAAAAGGTCTGGGGCTGGAGATAGGAAACAGCTATTGGTATTATAATCAATCAAGGGAACCAATAAATGCCGAAGAAGTAAATTATAATGATTCATCCTTAATTCAATTTATTTCATATCCTGACAGCGGGATATCCCTTTTTCATGGCT
>JBDRQG010000240.1:0-17545 GCA_043826475.1 bacterium | reverse complement strand
TCTGAGATTAAGAAATCTGAAAAGATTCGCAATGCTCCGGCTCCATTTATTACTTCTACTTTGCAGCAGGAAGCAGCTAAGAAGCATGGCTACTCACCCAAAGCGACAATGAAGATTGCCCAGGAATTATATGAAGGGATTGAAATTGGGAAAAAAGGGCCAACCGGTCTGATTACATACATGAGAACCGATTCAACTCGTATTGCCGCTGAAGCCCTGAATGCCTGCAGAGATTATATTGAAAAAGAATATGGTAAAGAATATCTTCCGCCCAAACCGAATTTTTACTCAAAAAATAAAAACAGCCAGGACGCTCACGAAGCGATTCGACCAACCTATCTTGACTTACCGCCGGATTCGGTAAAAAAATATTTGACCCCCCGGCAGTTAAAGCTTTATACATTAATATGGAACAGATTTCTGGCTTGTCAGATGAAGCCGGCTCGTTTTGATATAGAAACAGTTACTATAAATGCCGGACGTTTCGATTTCAGAGCCTCTACACAGAGAGTTGCTTTTGATGGTTTTTTGAAAATTTATCATGTAGAAAAAGAGCTGGATGAAAATGGAAACGGTGAGGATGGAGTCGATTCTTTGCCCAAGCTGAAAGAAAAGGATCCCTTAAGTCTGGTAAAATTAAAACCAAATCAATCATTTACCAAACCTCCGCCAAGATATTCCGAAGCAATGCTCGTAAAACGTATGGAAGCTGACGGTATCGGCCGCCCATCGACCTATGCAACTATTATTTCAACTCTGAAAGATCGCAAGTATGTTGAATTGGATATGAAAAAATTATTCCCTACAGAACTTGGCAATGCGGTCAACAATATTCTGGTCAAACATTTACCCAGGATTTTCGATGTAAAATTCACGGCCACGATGGAAAAGGAACTGGATCTGGTTGAAGAGGGAACGGATGACTGGGTGAAAGTTCTGAACGATTTTTACACGCCGTTTAAGAAGACTATCGACAGTCTGAAATCCAAAGAAAAAGAGATAAAAGATTCTCTTACCGAGAAGACAGATATAAAATGTGAAAAATGCGGCTCCCACATGATTATCAAATGGGGCCGTAATGGACGATTTTTAGCCTGTTCATCATATCCTGAATGCAAGAGTACTCGTCCATTACCTGAAGAAGAAGCCCAGAACAAGACCGATGAAAAGTGTGAAAAATGCGGTTCTGATATGGTTATCAAGACCGGCCGCTTCGGGCGTTTTATGGCCTGCTCCGCATATCCTGAGTGTAAAAACGCAAAGGCTATTACGCTCGGAATAAAATGCCCCAAAGAAGGCTGCACCGGGGAAATAATTGAAAAACAAACCAAAGGTAGACGCCTTTTTTATGGTTGTTCCAAATATCCTAAATGTGATTTCGCCTCATGGGATAAACCGGTTCTGACTCCATGTCCAAGCTGCAACCACCCATATATGGTTATGAAACAATCCAAAGTTAAAGGTGATTATCTTAAATGCCCGGATTGCAAAAACACGGTGGAGATTGCAGAAAAAGAAGAGATTACAGTTAGCTGATTTTACAAATAAAGATACTTTATAAGGCGGTGTACAGAGTACACTGCCTTTTATTTATGTATTTTAAATTGATTATTACGCATTTTTCCTCTATCATAGTACTCCATGCTTAAGAAAGAACTTGAAAAATATTTGGAAGTGTTGGCAAATCAGAAGAGATATTCAATTCATACGATTGCCGCTTACAAAAGAGATTTGCAGCCATGGGTTGATCATCTTGAAAAGCAATATGAAACTCTGCCCAATTCACAAAAAAATGATCCGCTATATCTGCGGGTATATCTGAGAGCCCGTTCCGAAACTAATGTCTCCAATCGTTCCCTGGCCCGATTTCTGTCAGCATTGTCCGGATTTCAAAAGTACCTGAGTACAAAACCCGGTGGGAAGAATTACATATTCAAAATACCGGATATTAAGTATGCTCAGAAAATTCCATCATTTGTTACTCAAAAAGAGAGCCGCCAAATGCTTGATCCGGCAACAACTGATCAGGATACTAAAAGTTATTTTTATCTGAGAGATTTTTTAATTGTTGCGATGCTGTATGCTACCGGTATAAGAAGAGAAGAACTGACAAAAATAAAACTTAGTGATATCGATCTGAGACATGGAACAGCAATCATAACAGGTAAAGGAAATAAAGTCAGAATGGTTCCGCTGGGGGAAGAGACCTTGAAGGATTTGAATCATTATCTAATGATCCGTAATGACTATATTAATACAAAGCAAACAGCAAGTGACTCGTTGTTTCTTAATAAATATGGTAGTGCAATTAGCCCCCGTTCGATAGATCGGCTGGTGAAAAAATTTGGCCAGAGCAAAGGTTTGGATTTTACGCCCCATACGCTGCGGCATTCATTTGCCACGCATCTTCTTGAAAATGGAGCGGATTTAATGCTGATAAAAGAAATATTGGGGCATGCCTCCCTTTCGACAACTCAGAAATATACGCATGTCACAGCTGAGACAATGAAAAAAGCGTACAAAAGCGCCCATCCCCGATCAGGACAGAAGAATTAAAATTTAGAGGAATATATGAAATCAAGATCAACGACAATAATCGGTTTAATACATAATGGCATGGCAGCAATGGCTGGCGATGGCCAGATAACTTTCGATGATACCATATTAAAAACAAACTCATGTAAAATCAGAACCATGCAGGACGGGGCTATTCTGGCTGGATTTGCTGGAGCGGCCGCCGATGCGCTGGCTCTTTATGAATTACTTGAGAAGAAGATTGAAGAATGTTCCGGTAGACTGCCCAAGGCGGCGGTTGAGTTAGCCAAGGAATGGCGGACAGACAAAGTACTCCAGAAGTTGGAAGCGATGATAGCTGTCACCGACAAAAAAAATATTTTTCTTCTTAGCGGCACCGGGGATGTGGTTGAACCGGATGATGATATAGTGGCAATCGGGTCAGGCGGGACTTATGCTCTAGCCGCAGCTCGAGCCCTTATTTTTGCCGATCCAAAAATGACAGCTGACAAAATTGCTCACAAAGCGTTGGAAATCGCTTCAGAAATTTGTGTCTTTACTAACAATAAAATTACGGTGAAAATAATAAAATGAATAACTCCTATTTTACTCCCCCGGAAATTGTTGCAATTCTCGATAAACATATAATCGGTCAGGACAACGCCAAAAAAATGGTAGCTATCGCTCTTCGTAATCGCTGGCGCCGACGCCAGGTAGCTGAGGATATTCGGCATGAAATTATGCCTAACAATATAATAATGATTGGTCCGACTGGGGTTGGTAAAACCGAAATCGCTCGCCGTCTAGCTGACCTGGCTAAAGCCCCATTTATCAAAGTGGAAGCCTCCAAATTTACCGAAGTCGGCTATGTTGGCCGTGATGTAGAATCGATGGCGCGCGATCTGGTTGACATTGCGGTAAACATGGTCAAGACCGAAAAATCCATTGTTCTCAATGAGCAGGCTGAAATAAATACAACTGAAAAACTGCTTGATTTACTTTTGACGCCTAAACCAAAAGCAAAACCGGGTGAAGTTATTGATCCAAAATCTTCGGATACGATTGTAAAAACTCGTGAAAAACTAAAAAAGCTTTTGCTCGATGGAAAACTCGATGAACGTGAAGTCGAACTAGATACTCCTCAAAAGCAATTCCCGGTAGTTGAGATTTTTTCTCCGATGGGGATGGAAGAGATGGGTGTAAATTTTCAGGAGATGTTCTCCGGATTAATGCCTCAGAAAACCAAACGTCGCAAAATGAGCATTAAAGATGCCCGCAAATATATTCTTAATGAAGAGGTAAATAAGCTGACGAATATGGATGATGTGATTTCCGAGGCGTTGGAAAGAGTGCAGCAGTCGGGTATAATATTCGTTGATGAGATTGATAAAATCGTTGGTGATGACGGCCGTACCGGGCCAGATGTCAGCCGGGAAGGGGTTCAGCGTGATATTCTTCCCATCGTTGAAGGTTGTGCGGTGATGACCAAGTATGGCATGGTGAGAACAGACCACATCCTGTTTATTGCTGCCGGAGCTTTTCATGGCTCAAAACCATCCGATTTAATCCCTGAATTGCAAGGGAGGTTTCCGATCAGAGTAGAGCTTGATTCATTGACAGCAAAAGATTTTGAACGAATTCTGGTTGAACCGGAAGCGGCCCTGATAAAGCAATATCATGCATTATTGGAAACAGAGGGTGTTGATTTAGTCTTTGATAAAGGGGCAATTAAGAAGATTGCTTACTATGCTGAAAAGGTAAATTCTGAAGCGGAAAATATCGGCGCCAGAAGACTTCATACAGTACTGACATCCTTGCTTGAAGACATTCTTTATGAACCCCCCAAAGATAAGAAAAAAATAAAAATTACGGATAAGATGGTTGAGAAAGTTCTTGCGTCTATATTAGAAGATGAAGATTTGAGCAGGTATATTTTATAGAATAACCTCTCAAATATAAATTTTACAGGGGAGAGTCATGGAGCTTTCTTATCGAAGCAGGTTTTTGCGATTATCTCTAGCCTTGATGGTAATTATATTTTTTTCATCGAAGGCAATAGCTCAACCGATGTGGCTGACTCCTCAGGATGGAACTGTAATCTCTTTTGAATTTCTGAAAGTTGACAAATATAAAACCAATCCGACAAATTTATCCTCGGTTATGCAATTCTCAGGAAGGATTAAGATAAATTCTCAATTTCATTTACTGGTAGAAATTCCTTTTTCGCATTTTAAGCCCGATTCTGTAAACCAATTTTATTACAATCGCGTTTCTCAGTATATGTTTGGCAATCCCTACATAGGTCTGGAGTATCATAATATTAGTGATATCTGGTTATGCCAGTTCGGATTCCGACCCCCTTTGGCTTTTAGCAACAAGGATGATGTTGATGACTATGCCCGCTTAGCCAATTACAATAAAGCCGAAGCTTTTACTCACGATGTCTTTTCAATTTATGTTAAGACCGGCATAAAATATACCAGTCCCTCAAACATCAGTTATCTTTTGCTCTGTGGCCCTGCGGTGGTTGTCCCTACCGTTAAAGTGGAAGAAGATGATCAGAGTGAGATATATATTGATTTGTTGGCTCAGATGTATCTTAGTACGCCTACCGTTCGTTTTAAAGCCGGTATATCCGGAAGATATTGGATCTCAGCCGCGCATGAAGCCGATGGCCTTGATGAGCGTTCAATTCATATTTTTGGTTTTAGTGCAGATTTTGGATCGGGAAGATTTTGTCCGGGTTTACAGCTTCGATTCCCTTTGGACGATAATCTGGAAAAATTAAATCTTAAATATGTTTGGGGGTTGCATTTGATGGTAAGAGTCGATTAAGAATTCTAAATTGTCATTATTTTAATATCACCAATAAAATTATTAGCGGCAATATATAGGCGTTTAGGAGCGGCGTTATAATTGGCCGTTTGAGCATCGACATTATTTCCAAATCCGGATGCTCTTCTGCCAAGGACTTCTATATCACCAATAAAATTTGAGCAATGGGCAAACATCTCAGTTCCCGGAGGGACCATGATTCGGCAATCACCTATAAAGCCGGAGACAACCATTCTATTCAAACCTTCATTTAATATGCCGCCATGAACCTTGATCTCCACATCACCTATCCCAGCGGAGACTTCAACATTTTGCATGTTCATGCCTGTACAGTCGATAAACATATCCCCTAAGACTTTGCTGTACCTGATTCTGCCGTCTACGCCTATAGTTTGTCTCTGTTCTGAAAATCTTGGCGATTCGGTAAATGTATCACCCTGATGACTGGTAGTATCTTTGGCAGAGGCGAATGATGAATAATTTTTTGAGTTATTAAATGAGTAGTTGTCTGAATCAGAATCAATATTTATATGAACACCACTTTTTTTGAAATTGTCTGTCTTTTTTTTCTTTTTCTGAATTAACCAGATTCCAAATACAATCAGACCAATTGGAAGCAAAAACTTAAATACATCATCACCGAAAAAGAAGGGGTCAATAGCCCTTATTAATAAGATGGCCCCGACAATTACCAGTATAAATGCAAATGTGTTTCTTTTACTTTTCATATCCAATAAACATTCTATCGTCTATAATTTCTTATAAAGACTACGTAATATTGCTATCAAGAGTTGCATTTGGCAAGTTTTATTAAAATTATAAAAAAAGGCTGCCTTGAAGCAGCCTTTTTACAATATAGTTTAAGGATATTACTCAGCGTAGCGTTTCTTGAATTCTTCCTGAGCTTTTTGTCGGGCTTTTTTCACCTCTTCCGTCTCGTTCCCGGTAAACCATTTATGATTGTCATCATTTAAGACTTCAGCAATTAGAGCCTCAACTTCTTTGGCTGCTTTGGCTTTTTCTCCACCCTCGGTTATTGCATTCTCAAGTATCTCCTCTACCTCAGGGAGAAATTCTGCATAAAACCGTTCTGCAACTTCAAAGAATCCATGCCACTGAGTGTAGTCAGGAGCGAACATAGCTGCCCCCATCCGAGCCCGACGCCCTTCATGATGCCAGAGATAGAAATAAGTCCATTCCAGTTCATCATCAAAATCAATATCATTGGAAATTAAACCGCCAGAGCGGATTTTATTGTAGATAGCAGTTGCAGGACCTCCGAATTTATCATTATACATATCAACTGCACCATCATACTGAACATAGAAATTATCAACGTAGCTGCTGGTGTGGCAGTTCGAACAGACATTTTTCATATCTTTACGTCGCTTATCCCAGGGTTTTACTTCTTTATCGGCCTTAACAGCGGCGGCATCAATCTTCTGCGAAACCGGCGGACGAAGCGTCCAGCTGATTCTATCTCCGACATCATGCGTTATAGGTAATTCCGGAGTGGCTGACATATGACAGGTAGCGCAGGTAGGGGCAGCCGAGTAATCAATCCCGACAATCCAGGAAGCACTGTTAAGATTCATCCGATCTATATTTGCATAATAAGCGATACCATGTTTGGATTCTTCGTAGATTTCTTTTTGAGGATGGTCAGGGCCGAGGTGGCATTTACCACAGTTTTCTGGTTGGCGAGCCAGCGCAGCATCGAATGAATGACGGCTGTGGCAGGCTGCGCAGGAGCCTTTGGAACCATCAGGATTTAAACGACCCATACCTGAATTAGGCCAGGTCGTCGGATCGAGGGTTCCATCCTCGTTGACCTTGACCACGGAGCCATGACATTGCTTACACCCGTTTATAACGGCCCAGGGTCCTTCAACAACTTCACCTAAAACATTGTCAAGTGAACCTAATATTTTACCGGCATCAGCATGATGTGATTTCTGAAATTGATTAAATTCGTTTATATGACATTTTGAACAGTCTTTTGGAGAGACAATGACAGCGATATTGTAACCGTTGTGATCCATTCCGTCCGGATCGCCCGGCTCAGCTGCATGACATTCGTAGCAACCGACATCTGCGGCATAATGGTGGCTGTATCGCCATTCTTTTACCAGACCCGGCATTGACATTTCGTGACAAGAAATACACGAAGCTGACTCCTCGGATAATGTTGTTGGAACTGCCCGGGTTGTAGCACTGCCTGAAACAGCAAACCCCGCGATGCAGAGAAACAATACAAACGTAATAAGACCTCTCATAAAAACCACCTCAACCTCTTATTAGGTTTTATAATTATAGTAATATCATTGCCAGTTTTAATAATTAAATAAATACTATATTCATAAACTTTGACTTATATCAAAAATGAATTTAATAATATTACAATGATCTAATATATCTTACTAATAATAGAGAAATCAATTATTGTTTTATAGATAAAAAACCCCTTCAAGTGAAGGGGCTTTATGGTTTTTGAAGAGAATAAATTATTTTATATCAACAGTTGCCATCGTGTAAGCCCAGACTCCTGGATCAGGATCGGTGATTCCTGCCCAATCTTCTTCAGGCAGGAAGATTGAAACTCCGCCTGCCAGACTTACACCGGCCACTTTAGTGGTGGAGATGGTAAAGTCAAATTCCATACCGACATCATTGGATTCTCTGGTAATTGATTCTTCGATGATAGGATATTCCTTAGCTGTGGTAAAATAGTGAAAATCACCATTAAGAGTCCATCCTGGAGCAGGGTCCATTTTTACACGGAACAATAAATCGATTAGGCCGGCCGGATGGCTGCTTATAAAATAATCCATATAACCACGGAATTTATGACCGGTATAGTACGCATTGGTATAAGCATTGTATTTGGTACTATCTTTAAAATCATTTCCCGAAGAGTAATCAGCACCGATAGCGATTTGTGCATTTCTGTTTCCTTCAAAATTGTAGACACCTTCGAAATTTAACATAGATGCGGCAATATCCATTTCCCACGCATCCACACTATCAACATCATATATATCACTGCTTGGCAGAGTACCAAACTGATAGACACCATTCATTTCAAAATCAAATTGATTATGCTGGTGGTGATAGTACATACCCAGATTATACCGATTAAGGGAACTTATCCTGTCTGAATATCCGTTTGTATCCGCATTTTCCTCTAAAACAGCAAAAAGATCGAGATTCAATTTATTTATTTCAGCATACAATCCGAGAACATCGGTATCCCGATTATAGGTCATATCTTTCAATTCCAATGATTTTAAAACAAAACCGGTAATTTGGAATTGATTGTTCTTATACCACATGACAGAACCGTCCCAGGATCGTCCGACATTACTCCAGCCGACATTTCCAAAAAAGCGTTGGTTCCCCTTGATAAATTCAAATCGCCCAGCCTGTCCGCCCCAACCTTTTCCGAAGATCTTATCGATTTTAATATAACCCTGGTGAAGATCTACATTTTTACTGTCATTTAATGTTCCTGAGGAGGGTTTCCCGAATTGGTTATTCTCTCCGAAAACACGGCTATCCTGAAGCTGGATATAGACATGCGTGTTTTCTTCGACAGTAGCATTCATTCCCACACGAGTTCTCAATTCACTGTAATCATTCATTGAATACGCAGTATCAAAATTTTTGTCGTCTGCCTGACTTCGGACTCTAACCTGGGCATCAAATTTGATTTCCGTTCCCGCAAATGCCGGTATAACACTTATCAAACTCAATGCGAAAACAAAACTACCCTTAACAAACCATTTCATTACTAACTCCTTTTATTTAGTATGTGAATTAAACATATGTGCTTTAATGTAGTTTCTTTAAATGTGAAAAAAATTGAGTTAAGTCAAGTTTGTCAAAAGAATATCATCATTCAATTGATGATAAAATCAAAAAGGTTTTAATTGATTTTACGGGATACTTGACATCTTCTGTTAAAAAATCTTTATTCAGCGGGATTTAGGTTAGATAATAAATATTTCTTAATTATGATATTGGAGGAATTATGCCGCGTTCATTATGCCAAATTACAGATTTCAGCACAAAGGAAATCCACGAGATTTTTGATCTCTGTGCAAAGATGAAAAAGGGAGAAATAAGCCCTAAACCATTAGCAGGTAAATCTGTTGCCTGTATTTTTACAAAAGCATCCCTTAGAACCAGGATATCATTTGAAGTAGGAATATCCCAATTGGGCGGGCAATCATTATATTTGACAGATCAAGAGATTAAATTGGGAGAAAGAGAATCAATTGCAGATGCTGCTAAAGTATTGTCAAGATATGTGGCAATGATCATGATTAGAACATATAAACAATCTGATGTCGAAGGATTAGCAAAATATGCTTCGGTTCCAATAGTCAACGGTCTTACCGATCTGGTCCATCCCTGCCAGATTTTGGGGGATTATTTCACCATTATGGAACATCTTAAACCTAAAGACAGGTATAAAATAGCTTATGTAGGTGATGGCAATAATATAACCAATAGCTGGTTGAATCTAGCCAGTCGGATACCCATAGATTTCAGGATTGGGACCGCCCAGGATTGCCAACCCGATAAAGACTTATTAGCCAAGGCTAAAGCCAATAATGATAGCAGTATTCTCCTTACAGATGACCCTAAAGAAGCAGTTCTTAATGCCGATGTAGTCTATACAGATGTTTGGGCCTCAATGGGCCAGAAACATTTGGCAGATGAAAAGACAAAAAAATTGGAGAAATATCAACTAAACAGTTCACTATTGGCTATGGCAGATCCTAAAGCTATCGTGTTGCATTGTTTACCTGCGGAAAGAGGGAGAGAAATTACTGATGAAGTGATGGACAGTCCTCAATCTGTAGTTTTTGATGAAGCCGAGAATAGGCTGCATATTCAAAAAGCAATCATGCTTTTTCTGCTGCAATAGCTTTTATGAATAGTCATTTCCGGTAGTGCTGTTAAAAAGAAAGGAGACGCTCTATGCGCTCTCAAAAGATTATGCTTCTTCTGGGTATGGCTGTTCTTATCGGAGCAGGATTATTCTTGTTTGGCTGCTCCGACGATGAAACTCCAACGAATAATAATGGTGATCTAAATGATCCGGAGTTTCTTCAGGTTTACGGACAATTAAGTGATTTTATGGATTCTACGTTGAGTGCTTTCAATTCCGGTATTGGATCTGTAAATGCACTCTCAACTGATACCTCTGTAGATCCTGTTTATTATGGACCAATCGATCCCGAAGCGCATACCGATTCCTCCAGCATATCCTATTCTCAGGGTTGGTATGAAGTTTATGTTGCTTATCATGCTGAAAGTTATAGCACCTATATTAGAGACTCTATCCAGTTCCTCAATGGTGGTGTATCCCAGCAGTCTTCTACAGGTGTTGAAACAGTTCTATATCGCCATTACTGGTCATATGATGTTCCTAACACGGATGTTACTCATAATACCTATGAAGGCAGAAGTGCTTTTACGTTCGGAAATCTGAATACTAATTTAAGTACTGTCAATGGCACCAATGAACTCGAAGTCGTTTCTAAGTTAGTATCTAACGATTCGACCGTTGAAAGAAATTTCAACTTTGATGCCGATTTTTCAAATATCAGAATTTCCAAAACCGGTTCCGGATGGGCTCAGGGATGTCCTAAATCAGGATCGGTTGCTTTCTCTCTTCAAATGAGTTATCAGAAAGATGATGAAGCACCTGATACGACTAATTGGACCGGCACCATCAGCTTTACATTTGGGACTGCCTCTTATAATTTTGGCAATGGAACTGATTCATGGGGATATTCACAAAACGAATGTTCGGCTCCTTCGAACTAAGTAAATTAAAAAAGAATTAAATAAACCCGGTCATCATTGGCCGGGTTTTTTTATTGTCCGGTTTAAATAAATTATCTTATTTGTGGCATGAGAGCTTTTCAAATTCATTGAGGAAATAAACAATGAAAGAAATTATTAAATATCCAAACTGTTTTGTCTGCGGTGAAAAAAACCAGCACGGTTTACAGGCAAAATTTTATTATGATGGGCAAAAGGCTGTCTCAGAGGTTATTGCCCTTGAAAAATTCGAGGGCTATCATGGCATATATCATGGAGGGATAATTTCAACAATTCTCGATGAGATTATGATAAAGGCTATATTAGCGGAAAATATATATGTGGTTACAGCTGAGATGACAGTCCGTTACATAAAACCGGTAAATACCGGCGATAAATTGAAATTTTCAGGCTGGATCATTAAAAATAAGGGTCGTTTATATTTCGCCGAGGGGGAGGTAGCCAATCAATTGGGAGAAATCTGTGCCTCGGCTATTGGTAAATATATCAAGGCTGGACCAGATTTAGAAGACAGATTGTTGGAGTCACTTGAATAAAAAATATGACAGTTATTTCACTTTTCTTATCAATATGTGCTTATAAAATATATCTGAATTTAATTATAGATATCTAAGTACTTGATTTTTAATGTCATAGCTAAGGTTTTACCAGCGGCACTAGTCTTGCTCCATATTTGAGTATGGCTAAAAAATCCAGAATTTTAAAATGTTATATTTCATCATTCAATAACCCACAAATTGATCCTTATTTGGATGAATTGGGGTTTACAACGGGAATGGTTTGTTTTGCCATACCGGATTATGGGATTTTATTCAGGTGCCGGGCAAAAGGGGAAGATCTGGATTTAGAATTCGGATCCTTTTTTGCTTTGTTGGGTTTTATCAAAACCAAATTAAAAGATCAGGAAATTCAAGCGGTTCAAGTCATGTCATCCAATCCCTATTTTGTTTTTTCTTTTACCGGTTACAAAGATATCATTAACAAAAATAAAGAACGCCGAAAACTTCTGGAAAATTACAGAAAAAGATATTCAATAACTGTTGCATATATAAGACCGGAAGATAATAAGGGACTGCTCTCCCTATCGGATTATGCCTCCCTGCCGGTTCATTATAAAATTCCCTTTAAACCTGATTTATCTGAATCCCGGAAAATTAAAATTATGCCCTTCAATCCGGGAATTATTATTTGACTATTTTTTAGAAGACTGCTTTTCCCTACAAATACTTTTACCTGCTTTTATACAACATTCCATTATAATATTGTGAATTGAAATAATTAATAGAACACATAACTGCCCTTTCTTTTCAAATATTACCAGATTTGCATACTTTGATCTGTTAGAGTATCTCCTCATGGTTTTAAAATATTACTCCACCTTTTTATATCTCAGTTAAGCTGTTGATAGTAGGGGGAATAACTTAATTGCCGACAGATTTTGTAATACAGGCACAGCCCTTGCTTATTTCATTCTCATGGATTTAAACATTATTTCTCAAATAAGGGTTGTTGATCATAGCCGAATCCTTCCCTTTGAATGCCTTGATATAAAAGATGATATTAGCGACATCTCATTAGATGAAATGAAATTGATCCATCATCCTTTTCTTGTTACCAGATTTAAAAATGACTATATGTTGTTAAATGACACTTCCTATTATGAATCACTTAAAAGAGCTGGTCTAAAACATTTCCCTGTACAGGTAGTATCTCCGGTCAATCTCGACTGCCAGGTCAACAAACTCGGGCTGATAGGATTTAAATTTGAACACCTGCAGCATCTGGCCGGTAAATTTCCGAGCCGCATTAATATAAGCCAGAATAAGAATGGTTTTCCAAACGATCATTATTTAAAAGTAGAATTCCAATTTGATAATGGAAGTAATCTTCAAAAACAATATGCCTTCCTCAGACACTCAAGTCGTTTTGGCTGTCCGCATTCTTTGGAAAATCTCTTCCGAGCCATTCGGAGTTATGGGGATTATATTCCAATAATTGAGCGGAATGTATCTGACTCATCATTGATGAGGATCTGCTCCCTATCTGGCACTATGTTACTTCCGTCATTTAATCTCAATGACATTAACTCTGCTCTGGAATCCGATAATCTATTCCCGCCAAACATTATCGAAGCTAAATCCGATTGCCGGATTTTGAATATTGATTTTCCCCTGTCGGTTTTACTTTCAAATGCCCCGACCGATGAAAAAGAACTCTTTTTCAAAGAACTGGTTAATCTTCGCTTACAATCGCGCAAGTTCTCATATCATGAAGGCCAGGTTTATATCTTCAATTACTGAGCCGTAAAGTCGTTTATTTCCAAAGAGAACAACTTCAACTCAAATTCTATTCAAATTTACAACTAAATATTTGTTGAAGTAAAATTCGCCAACCTGTTACTTATTGATATGGTAATTGGGAATTATAAAAAAGCGGAAATGCAAAAACCCCATGAAATATTCACAGGGTTTATTACATTAAATTCTATTAAAAAACTAATTGAGTTTTTTTACAAAAAGAGCCAGACGGGATTTGTTCCGATCAGCATTTCTTTTGTGGAGCAGTCTTCGGGTAACTGCATTATCGATAATACTGGTAACTTCGCGATATCTGGTAGCAGCCGTCTCTTTATTGGTTTCGGCTCTGAGATCGCGGATAGCTGCTCTGAGCTGGGAGCGGTAGCCTCGGTTGCGGTCTCTCTGTATTACAGAAGTTTTAACTCTCTTTTTACAAGATTTGTGATGCGGCACAAACATATCCTTTCAATATACAATTTCGTTAACAAATTCAATACAACCTTTAAATATAATCGGCAAAATTGTTTTGTCAACTGCTAAGGTAAGTAAAAGTTCACTGTTCGGCTCAGCCGGAAAAGTATCGGCGGCAACCGCTTTTTCAAGAGTTTTAGGCCTTGTCAGAGAACAGGTTATGGCTTTTTATTTCGGCGCCGGGATGGCTACCGATGCCTTCGTCACCGCTTTTAGAATTCCAAATTTGCTCCGGGATATGTTTGCTGAGGGAGCACTTTCGGCTGCATTTGTACCAATTTTTAAAGAAAAGCTGGTAAATAATGGCGATCAGGATGCCTTCAAACTGGCTGATATTGTTATTACATTAATTCTAATAGTAGTTGGAATAATCGTCCTTCTGGGAATTCTTGCGGCTCCAGCCATTGTTTATATCATGGCCAATGGCTTTACGGTTGATCCTGTAAAATTTAATCTTACTGTTACTATGACTCGTATTATGATGGCTTATCTTTTACTGGTCTCTTTATCTGCTCTGGTGATGGGGATGTTAAATTCATTTGGAAAATTTGGTATTCCCGCCCTCTCACCGGCTCTATTTAATTTCGGGACCGTTATTGTAGTTATTGCTTTATATAATTATTTGGAAACCCCCATTTATACTCTGGCAATCGGTGTACTTGTGGGGGGAGTAGGGCAGCTATTAATACAACTTCCTCTCCTGTTTAAAATAGGATATAGATTCAGATTTTGTTTCTCATTTCTGGATGAAGGTCTGAAGAAAGTAGTAAAATTAATAACGCCGATTGTTATCGGTCTTTCAGCGGGCAGGATAAATATTCTTGTATCAACTCTGATTGCATCGTTTCTGATGGAAGGGGCTCTTTCATATTTAAACTATTCTTATCGGCTGATGCATTTCCCTCTCGGAGTTTTTGCGGTGGCAATCGGTACCGTTGCTCTTCCGAATGTCTCTGAAATGGTCGCCCGTAAAGAATATTCAAAACTAAACAAGACTTTCAACGAGGCTATCGGAGCCAATTTTTTCGTAATTATTCCTTCTGCGGTTTTCTTAGCCCTGATGGGTTATCAGGTAGTTGAGTTGATTTATCAATATGGGGCATTTGATGTCATTGATACCGAACAGACATACCTCGCCTTGCTTCATTATTCCTATGGCCTGATCGGATTTGCAGCTGTCAGAGTGACTGTCCCGTTTTATTATGCTTTTAGTGATTCAAAACTCCCGATGAAAATTTCTATATTCGCAGTGGTAATGAATCTGGTATTATATTATCCATTAATAAAATTAGTCGGCTTTGCCGGTTTAGCTGCGGCTACATCTTTATCGGGTTTGATTAATTTTGCTTTGTTAATATATTTCCTGCCTGAGAAGGGCATTAAAGTTGACTATCCGATTTTGGGATTAAGTTTTGTGAGAATCTTACTGGCCGCTCTGGTTGCTTTCTATATTGCCCGAATGATTCCATTTAATATTTTAATGGGTTCAAACAGCATATTGCAAAGAATTATTGAACTGGCCCTGTCTATGATTACAGCTGGAGTATTATATATTATGTTTTGTGTTGTTCTTAAAGTTCGAGAGATCACCATTCTTAAGAGGTTGTTTAGTCGTTCGTAGTTTTGGAGGGGAGAGATGTTTCGTGCTTATCCGGGTCTGTTTTTGTTGGGGATGATCATACCCGGGATAGTTCTGGCCGATTTATTTCATACCCATGAATGGATCTATTTGCTCTTAGCCCTGCTGTTTTGTCTTCTGGGATTTTTGTCCCTGAACCGACCTAAACAATTGCTGCCGATCATCCTTTTTGGCATTTGTGTCCTATCGTTTTCAGCTTTTAATTTTGGTTTGAGGTTTTATCCGACCGGCGCCAATCATGTAACCAAATTTGCTGACAACAATGAAAATTATCATATTTACGGGGAAGTGGTCGACTGGCCGAGAGTAAAAGTAAATTCAACTGAAATTAAAGTCAGGCTTGATTCACTCTCATCAGATTATTTTTATCCGGTTCAGTGTATGGTGATGTTAAAAATCTCTGATACGACTACCAGTTTGGAAAGGGGTGATCGAATTGAATTTTACGGAAAAATTTATTCAGTAAAAGGAGGAAGGAGTCCGGGGGGATTCAATTATCAGCGGTATCTAAATCTAAAAGGGATTCATGGAATTGTATATTTGACGACTCTGCTTGATGTCAGGGTAGATAAACGAAATAGATATGAAATAGTTGCTTTAGCTGATAAAATACGAGAAGTTATTCTTTCATCTCTCAGAAAGAATCTAACCCCCACCACATCAGCTCTGGCGGCAGGTTTTTTGATTGGCGAGACCAGAGATATTCCCGGTGACATTTACAATTGGTTCAGAGATTCCGGGACAATGCATCTACTGGCTGTATCCGGCTCCAATGTCATACTGGTAATTATATTTTTTACTTTTCTCTTAAAACCGTTCAGAGTATCAGGCAATAAAAGAGCATTGATTCTTCTAATTGTCTTGTTAATGTTTACATTAATTTCTTATGGGGAGCCATCAGTTATCAGGGCATCTCTGATGGCCGCTCTGATTTTGTTAGCTGGGATGATTGGGCGTAGTTATAATCTCAATAATATCATAAGTATTACAGCAGCCATTATTTTGTTGGTAGACCCGGCCCAACTTTTTGATGTCGGTTTTCAGTTATCATTTGTTACTGCCTGGGGTTTGATTTTTGTTGTTCCCGTAATTCATGAAAAATTTGAAAATTATCACAATCGGTTATGGTACCGTTATCTGATTCTCCCGGCTTTGGTATCCTTTGTTGCTCAGATTTGTTCCGGACCATTAATTGTCCTGTATTTTCAAAGGCTCCCGATTATTTCAGTTGCCGCCAACCTGGTGATTGTCATGCTGACATCAATAGCTGTTATTGGTGTTTTGGCTCTATTAGTTGCGGATTTGATACTTCCTATGTTTGGCCTTTTGGTTGGTTCAATCGTAAATAAATTGATTGAATTGATTATTATTTGTCTGAAATTTTTTGGAGGGCAGGAGATTCCTGTTATTACGACCGGGATAGTACCGATATCTTTTGTATTCTTGTTTTACGTTCTTCTTATCTTTGGTGTCTGGTCGTTGACATCAAAACCAGTCCGGCGCCTCTGGGTAATGACCATTATTATAACACTAAATTGCTTATTACTTGTCCCTGTCGTTAACTCATTTAGAGTTGAAAATAAAACTGATTTCTGGATTACCAGCATCCCCGGCGGAATAGCAGGATTCATAAAAAAACAGGGGAGTATAAATGGTGATTTGATAGTTTCCGGTTTATATGACCGGGATTATCCTGTTGATGACAGAATTCTGAAACCGATTATGGATAATCTTGGAATCAAAAAATTAAATTCGGTTTTTATTGTAGCCTCTGATTTTGGAAGTCTTAAAGATCTTACAAATCTCATCAGTGATTTTGATACCGACTCTGTATTTATTTCTGACAGGCTGGCTAATAGTATTAAAGATATTATTATTCAGTCTGGTTTTCATAAATTTGAACAAAGAGTTAAGACATTAAAGACTCCTCCTG
>JBDRQG010000239.1:0-2441 GCA_043826475.1 bacterium | reverse complement strand
AAAAACAGTTCACTTTTTACCGGATTTTAGAAGTAACTTAATTAAGAGGAAATCACAAATAACCAAACCCAAAATCCAAACAAATCTCAATGAATAAAATTCAAAATATCAAACAGGAAAACTTCAAAAAGACGGTGTCTGAAACATTGAGATTTGTGCCGGATGCAATAAAATCCGCGATGATGAACAAGAGTCCCATCTCTGGGTGTCTCCGGCTGCCTATATAAATGATCGCCTGCCCAATATTAATTTCTCCCACGGCATGTGTCCGGATTGTATGAAAAAATGGTATCCGGATTATGTAGCGAAAAAAGACGCAAATGATGTATTAGCAGGGAATGACGGATGATGAAAGCCATGTTTTGTGAAATGACAAAAGTTCTCGGGTGGATGAAATGAATCTCACAATTCACACCGGGATTTTAGGAGAAAGGGTATGAGGAATCCAAAGCCGAAAAGTACAAAATCCGAAACACATGTCACTGAAACCGAGGCACGCGATAATATCCTCGAAGAATTGCCCATCGGGATTTGCCGCTCAGATCTCAAGGGTACAATTAAATATGTTAATAGGCATTTCGAAGAAGTGACCGGCTACACCCGGGATGAAATTGTAGGCAAGAACGTATTGAAATTGGGTTTGTTTCCGGATGATATGCGAGGCTTCATTCTAAAACGGATAGCTGCCCGAATTGGCGGAGCGCCTTCAAAAAAGTGGGATACTCAGTTCAAATGCAAGGATGGGATGTGGATTTGGGTAACCCTGGAAGGTAAAGTTATCCGGAAATCGGGAGTTCCGGTTGGTTTTCAGATTGCCGCCAGTGATATTACCGAACGTAAGCGGGCGGAAGGGGCTCTGCGCGAGAGCGAAGAAAAATATAGAAACGTGGTGGAGCGGGCGAAAGACGGCATTACCATCATTCAGGATGGTGTTGTGAAGTTCGCTAACACACGTCTGGTAGAAATGTGGGGGGGTACGGTTGAGGAGGTGCTTGAGACCCCCTTCGCCAACCATATCCATCCCGATCAACTCCCTGCCATTGTAGAGCGCTATCAGCAACGTATGGCTGGCGAAGACATCCCGCCAATGTATGAGACGGTTCTCCTGAGCAGTGATGGTAGTAAAGTGTATGTAGAGATCAGCGCAGGAGTGATTGCCTATCTTGGCAAGCCTGCTGACCTTGTCATGGTTCGCGATGTCACCGAGCGAATACGAGTGGAAGAAGCGCTAAGAGAAAGTGAGGCGCGCTATCGCTCTTTGGTAGAATCCAGCGATGATCCTATCTACATCAGAGGTCGAAACCTCAAATATCTATTCGCTAACGAGAAACTCTTGTCGAGGTTTGGAAAATCGCTGGATGAAGTTGTAGGTCAGGAGTATATAAAATTTCATTCTCCTGAAAAAACAAAAGAATATTTTACAATGGCAGAAAAGGTTTTTGAATCTGGTAAGCCGGTTACATATGAGCATAAAAGCCAGAGAGATGGTAGGGATTTCTTACGAACATTAAGCCCGGTTATGGACTCGGAAACAGGAAAAACAATTGCTATAACTGTAATTTCAAAAGATATCACCGAAATAAAACAAGCGGAGGCTCAAAGGGCCGCCGCGCTGGAAGCGCGGCGTAAAACGGAAGAACACTTCAGGAAAGTTATCGAAAATATTTTTACGTTTATCCCGGAAGGTCTGTTGGTTTTTACCGATAAGCTAAATTTGATTAAACAGAATAAAGCTTTTCAGGACATTGTCAAAGAATATGCAAATAAACTAAATTATACAGAGCAAGAGCTGGCGGAAATAATTAGCGAACAGGTAAAAAATAGAATAATCAACAAGGATTATGCGGATATCGGAGTCTCCCCCAAAAAAGATCGGGAAACAAAAAATAAGCAGGATAATCTTCAGTAAGGTATTGGAAATGCCGTTGGAAAAGTATCTGACCTTTATTGAAAACACAATAAAACAGAGCTCCGCCCGCCGGGGCGGGATTGATAAAAAGGATTTGTTTTACGCTAAGATAAAGATAAATTTCCTGTATTCAGAAATGGCCGGGGATAAATCAGCATTGAATTATGAGTTTTCCGATGATCGTTTTGCTAATATCTATCCGATCTACCCGGGCCAACGCAGACAGGCAACGGGGAGTACTGATCCAGCCGGGCTAAGGCCGACAGAAAATAAAGTGGTATGTTCATTGAATTGGATCAATACCAGGAATAAATTTTCCCGGCATATCCTGGAAAGTCTGCTCGATTATCAAAGCAAATATTGGTTTTCCGGCAAAGAGGTCGATATAAAACCCCTGAGCTTCGAGAAATTCTTATCATTATATCCACTGCAATATCTTGATTCAAGCCGGCTTTCAAGATTAATTTCAAATTTATCGCTTATAAATCCTCAAAATCGGATTATCAATCTCAAAAGCCTGTTTAGATCAAAG
>JBDRQG010000238.1:0-2964 GCA_043826475.1 bacterium | reverse complement strand
TAAGAAATCAAGCCTCTCCAATCCTTCAGCAACAAACTGTCGATCAGGATACATCAGAACCGGATTCATACCCATTATAAAACAGGCATTAATTTCTTCTTTGCGCATCAAAGCCAGCATACTGTCAGTATTATTAGGCTCCGCCTCGGGAAATTCTCCCCATAATTCTGTTAGTTTATCCACTACAGCTTTTGATGGATTAGGGACCATAGCCATTTTATCAGCACCGCGGGAGTTGGCATATCGAGACAGAGCGATAATCTGACCTTTATTATCAATCCCAAACAGTTTGTTTATATTTAAAAGGGCAGATGCTATTTTATCCCGCGCAAGTGATCGGGAGAATAATTCTCCGCAGATAAAGCTTATTTTTTTACCACCGGCAATAGCCCGGGCGAGCAATTTTATCTGATCAGGTTCTACACCGCAAATTTCAGAAGCTTTAGCCAGAGTGTTGGGGGAGGTTTTCTCTTTGAATTTCTGTCCGACAGATTTGTCGACCAGTTCCATCTCAATTGCCGCAAGACCAAGAGCATTAACTAATAATTCATCAGTACCAACCTTAAAAACCAACTCAGCTTCTGAAATATCGGAAGATTTCACGGCATAAGGATTAACCGAAAAGATCCTGGATTTCTTAAAATTAGATGCTTTGCGAATTCTGAGATAGATATTGTGGTATTCTTTGATCAAATCAGAACCAAAAGTAATGATAACATCGCTGTCATCGATATCTTTGATTTTGAATTTCCTGCTGCAAAGATCAATATAATGGCTTCCGGATTCTTTCGGGAGCATCCGATAGTTGGAGCGATGATCAATATTATTATTTTTCAATACGGTCCGGAACAATTTCGAGAAACTGTATAAGCCGGCATTGTCTATTTGAGGACCAGCCAACCCGCCAATACAAACCCGTCCCTTTTTCTCAATTATTTCATTAAATTTTTTGACTATGACATTGAGAGCTTCATCCCAGGTGGCTTCAACCTGCTTTCCTTCTTTTTTAATTAAAGGTTTTTTAAGACGTTCTTCGGAATTGACAATCTGGTAACCATAGCGGGTTATATCAGAAATCCAGCCGTCATCGATATCATCATTTCGTCTGGCGATTACACGATGCAGTTTGTTTTTATTTTCATCCTTGAAAAAGAGGATATTGGCTCCTGAGCTGGAAAAATTGCAAATCGATGGGGAGGTTTTGGTGAGCCAGACCCTGATTTTATAACGCCAATCAGAACTGGTCAGAGCACCTACCGGACATATCTGGACAAGATTTCCTGAAAATGGATTTGTAACCTGTTTTCCCGGAGCAGAATTTATCTCAGCATTATTTCCTCTTTCATAAACACCAATATCATATTCACCGAAAGCCTCTTTATTAGCCCGGACACATTTATAACATAAGATACAGCGATTTCGGTTAAGAAACATCTCCGGACCGATTCGCTTATCATCGAAGGTTGTCCCTTCAGTACCTGTGGTGAAGCGATATTTCTGGAAATCAAAACGGCTGTCATCAATTCCGTGGGCAAAAGTCAGATTTTGAAGATCGCACTCTCCGCCTTTATCACAGGTTGGGCAATCAAGGGGATGATTAGCAAGAATAAATTCGAGAATCGCTTTGCGACCCTGTTTGACTTTATCCGAATTTGTATGAACCACCATATCCGGCATAATTTCCGTGGCGCAGGAGACTGCCAGTTTTGGCCATTTTTCGATTTCAACATAACACATACGGCAGGCACCCACTGATTTGAGTTTGGGATGCCAGCAGAAAGTAGGAATGTGAATCCCCAGCTTATTGGCTGCTTCCAAAACCGTAGTTCCTTTAGGGAATGACTCCTGTCGTCCGTCAATAGTAAAATTAACCATCGGGACTTCCGGTTTCGCTTGTTCTTTTGTTTTCAAATCTTCAACCATTTTCAACATCATCCAAATGGAAATTCAGATTTAACCAAACACTTGCCATGATCAATATGGTACTGCCATTCATCGCGCCAGAGTTTTAAAGTCGATTGAATCGGCATAACCGCCGCATCACCCAGCGGGCATATCGTGCGGCCTAATATATTATTACAAAGGTCATCTATCTTTTCTAAATCCCCCGGTTTTCCCTGACCTGCTTCGATCCGATTTATTATTTTTTCCAACCAGCCGGTTCCTTCGCGGCAGGGGGTACATTTTCCACAGGATTCGTGCCTGTAGAAGTGTGTCAGAACTTTTATGATCCACACAATGCAAGTCTCTTCGTGGAATACGATTACAGCCCCGGAGCCAAGCATCGATCCTTTTTCTGTTAGTGATTCATAATCTAGATTGACATCGATCATATCCGGCAGCAGGAATGGCGTTGAGGAACCTCCTGGAATAACCCCTTTTAGTTTTTTACCACCGAGAATACCGCCGCCATAATTTTCGTCATAGATAAGTTTTCTCAGCGGAAAACCGAGTTCCACTTCATAATTGCCGGGGCGATTGACATGACCGGACAATGAGAATATTTTACTACCACAGGATTTTCCAGTTCCGAGACTCTTATACCACTCTCCTCCGCGATTAATAATATGCGGTACGCTGGCCAGTGATTCGACATTATTAACAATAGTCGGGCAGGCATAAAGTCCTTCAATAGCTGGAAAGGGAGGTCTTATTCGAGACATGCCCCGCTCGCCTTCGAGTGAATTTAAAAGAGCAGTCTCTTCACCACAGATATAGGCACCACCACCGGTGTGTACCACCATATCAAGATCATAACCACTGCCATAAATATTTTTTCCCAGATGCCCTTTAGCGTAAGCTTCTTTCATCGCGGCTTCCATCTTTTGGGCGCAGTAGACAAACTCACCCCGGATATAGATAAACATAAGATGGCATCCGATAGCATAAGATGCAATGGCCATCCCTTCTATAACAGCATGAGGATCACGTTCCAATAAAACGCGGTCTTTACAGGTACCGGGT
>JBDRQG010000237.1:0-2492 GCA_043826475.1 bacterium | reverse complement strand
AGAAAATAATATTATCTATAATTATTTTTCTGATAGGTTCATTATCCCTTCAGGCTCAGACGGACTGGACCACGCTGACATCGTTTAAAGATATTCATAAGTTAATGGTTATAAACGATTCCCTCTATGTGGCGACAATGGGTGGGCTTTTAATAATTGATGATTATAATTCTCCCGGAAGAATTTTTTTGAATAGCGATGGTTTAGGGACAACACAAATCACAGATATAATCCGGGATGATCAGGGACAAGTATGGCTTTCGGGTTATGGAAGGCTTATTAAATTCAATTACGATAACCCCGAACAGTTTTTGTTTCTTCCGGCTGAAGGGGATATGTTTTTACTTACGAGATTAGCTGATGATGGCAGCAACCTCTGGGTGGGGACTGATTCTGGACTGGTCTTGTTTTCAAAAATTAATGACGGGGGACAGATCGAGGGTCATTTCCCGCTGACATCAATAAATTCCTTTCCGGAAATAAACGATATTCTTATAGTTGGCGATTCTATTTGGGTTGCCACATCATCAGGCCTGGTTGCCGCTGATAAGAGCAATCCCAGTGCGCTGTATCCTCCATCGGCGTGGTTTCTTTATAACAATGAAAATTATTCTGAACTGACATCAAATACAATTAATGCCATTGCCAATTTTGAAGATAAAATATTCATCGCTACCGATAGCGGATTATACCGATTCGACCAATCAATATCGGATACTAATTTTGTACTCATAACACCGACACAATACCGGAGAGTCTTTGATCTGGAAGTTATCAATGACTCCCTTTATGTTTTTTATGATGGCAACGGATTGGGCGTGTTGAAAAATGATTTATTCACAACCATGCCTACAGCCGGTCTGACATCTTCACCTGCGACTGGTATTGAGTGGGCTAATAAAAAATGGGTAGGGATTTATAATGGCGGTTTGTTTTCTCAATCACCCGGTGAGTCGTTTGATGAGTATGAATATACCGGTCTGCCCAATAATGACGTAACCACCATAACTCTTGATGGCCAGCGGCGAATCGTTGCAGGATTTGGCCTTAAGATTTTTGCCCGCTATGAAAATGGAATATGGTTCAATACCGGTGTTGCCGCAAAAGATGGTACGATGAGCTTGATGACTGACCGCAATGGTGATGTCTGGGCGGGAACATGGGGGCAAGGGCTATGGCAGATCAAAGATGATACTGTTATAGTTTATGGGGATACTAACTCGACAGTAGTGGGAATTCCTGAAAACAATAATTATGTGGTTCCTCGGGGTATCGCTACCGACGGTGAAAGGATATTTGTTACAGCTTATCGGGCTTATAACAATTCACCGGTCGCAGTAGGCCAGTTGGATTATCTTGACATTTTTGAAACCTGGGATGCGATTGGAGAGAACGAAGGATTAAACAACGTCTTTGTCACCGATATCGGTTATGGGAACAATCAATTGGCGGTCGGTACAGAAGGGGTAGGGGTTTATCTTTGTGATGTTGTAGAGTTGTCTGATGGAACGGTCAGGGCGGATTGTGAACAATACACCCGTGAGAATTCTCCCCTGATTTCCAATATTGTAACTGTCATCGAGTATTCCATTTACGGCAATGCTTTTGTCGGTACGAATTTTGGATTATCGCGCTGGGATGACGGGATTGAACGGTTTGTTGATGTCAACCTTCCGGCGGGAATAGGCCCCAATATTACCGCTCTTGCTTTTGATGACCGCAATAATCTTTGGATCGGCACCAAAACAGGATTGGCTCGAAGAGATGCGGTTACCTTTGAAATGGAAACGTTCACCACCGAAAACAGTAATCTGGTTTCAAATGAGATAGCCGATCTCTATTTAGATAAATCAACCGGCGACCTTTACGTCGCAACCGGCGGAGGTATTTCGATACTAAAATCAGAAATTCAAAACTGGACTGCAACAACCAAAAAAATACTGGCTGTTCCAAACCCCTTTGTGATAAAATCAGAAACAGATAAATTGAATTTTAATTATACCAAACCAGCTACGGTAAATATTTACACTGTTGCCGGAGAGGCGGTTGATAATTTTTCGGTAAATATTCCCTGGAACGGGAAAAATAAAAAGGGTAAAGAAGTTGCCTCCGGGGTTTATCTTTTTGTCATTACCAGTGAAGAGGGTGAAATTGCCTCAGGTAAATTTCTTTTGGTTCGTGAATGATGAAAGTATCATACTGTCTCTCAACTCAATTACCCGATGAAATTCAAAACAGACTGAATAGTTTTTCTTTTTTTACATCAATTGGATTTGCAAACTTGTGGAAAACCAAAGGGGGAAAGGCTGTAGCATGGTTTGCAGAGCATGAAAATAAAATCATAGCCGTTCTTTCCGGAGTTGAATTCGGATCAAATTCACTCACTCGGTTTATGTCTATGCCCAATGGCTGCTATGGAAGTATTGTTTTCAACGACATCCCGGAAGAACTGAAGTCAGCATCAGGAAAAGCAATCCTCAATGAGATCAAAA
>JBDRQG010000236.1:0-7505 GCA_043826475.1 bacterium | reverse complement strand
GCTAACATCTCAAGTTTCTCTTTGGCTGTCCCCATTTTTCCTTCTACGATAGCGCCAGCATGACCCATCCGTTTTCCGGGCGGGGCATAAATTCCACCAATCATCGCCAAAACCGGAGTTTTCATAGTTTTTATTGCCGAGCAGGCTTTTTCTTCATAAACACCACCGATTTCACCACACATAACAACCGCTTTGGTGTCAGGATCATCTTCGAATTTGAGTAAGATTTCATCAAATGTCGAACCTAAAACCGGATCACCTCCCAAACCGACACAGGTCGTTTCGCCATAACCGGTACGGGTAAGAGTATCGGCGACATAATAGGTAATCGAACCAGAACGAGAAACTGTTCCCACTCTACCGGGCGTAAAAGCGATATCTGGCATAATACCAAGATTTGCTTGACCTGGTGTAATTACTCCGGCAGTATTACCGCCAATAACAGTTGTGCCATGTTCAACCGCTTCTTTGCGGACATGGAGCATATCATGGATCGGAATATGTTCAGGGATAACAACTAAGAATTTAATCCCGGCTCTAATAGCTTCAATAGCCGCTTCTTTTACAAATCTTGCCGGTAGGAAAATAACCGATACATCGGCGCCGGTACTTTGAACGCATTCTTCAACCGTATCAAAAACCGGTTTGCCGTAGATTTCCTGTCCCCCTTTACCGGGAGTAACACCCCCTATAATATTAGTACCGTAATCAAGCATTCTTTCGGTGTGAAATTTCCCTGCTCCCCCGGTAATCCCCTGCACCATAATTTTACTCTTTTTTGTGACAAGAATAGCCATTAGTTGCCCCCTTCCATCTGAGCCGCCAATTCAACCGCTTTTTTGGAAATCTCTTCAATCGGGGTCTCTATACCATGTGCTTCTATGAGTTTAAATAATTCGGGATCAGCCTTTTTAGCTTCATCGAACATACGTACCCCTTCCTGCCACATATTTCCGGTCATCCGCATAACCATCGGCTTGGAAAGGCCATGATCTTTAAGGAACATAATCACGCCTTTGGCAAAATCATCACAACGACTGATCCCGCCAAATCTGGCGCCAAAAATTGCTTTGACATTTGGATTTTCATCAAGAAGAACCAGCATCCTGGCGATTCTCTCCGGGCTGGGGCCGCCACCCGAATCCATAAAGTTAGCCGGCTTGCCGCCATAGTGATGAATAAAATCATTCCCCATAATCCCGAACCCGGCTCCACCGGGAAACATTCCAATATTGCCATCGAGATCGAGATAAGGGATTCCCCATTCAGTTGCCTGCTGTTCACGAGGAGACATTTCCCCCTCCTCGTGGCGCATTTCAATGCCCAGTTCTTTTAATTCCTGATGACGGAACATGGCATCATCATCAAGCGAGACTCGGCTGTCGGCTGCGATAAGTTTATCATCTGCAGTTAAAACCAATGGATTTATTTCAACCAGTTTAGCGTCATACTTACGGAACATATTATAGAGTTTGATAATTATCGAAGATCCGTCTTTGAGAAGATCTGCCGGGATACCAATTTTTTTGGCGATAGCAATTGCATCAAAACCATAAAGATCCTGCTCAATTCGGAGTTCTTTTTTAATAATCTTTTCAGGATGTTTAGCCGCAGTCTCTTCAATATCAACCCCACCTTCGCCGGAGGCAATAACAGCTAAAGTATAATTAGCGCGATCAATAGTAACCCCGATATAATATTCCTGCTTAATATCCAGAGCTGGTTCAACCAAAACTTTCTCTACCGGGAACCCTTTAATTTTTAGTTTGAATAATCCTTCTGCAGCAGTGCGGGCTTCATTGGCTCCGTTAACTATTTTGATACCCCCTGCCTTACCACGTCCGCCGGTAAGAACCTGGCTTTTTATTGCAACGGAACCTTTCATATTACTGACAATGGAATGAACTTCATCGGCAGATGAGGCTAATTTTCCATCAGGAATAGGAATTTTAAATTTTTGAAAGAGCTGCTTTCCTTCGAATTCATACAGTCTCATATCTTCAGAACCTCTTTTAAAATGACCAAAGCCACCATAATTCTTAATTGGCGCAATTTATGAGAATGACTGGTTTTGTCAACTGTAATCGAAAAACAGGATAAATGATCAGAATGAATCTGATATTGTACTATCAGGAGGTTTTAAATCAATTTTGAATTCAAACTCCACCCCTCCATTGTGAAACTCAATCCATCTGAGTGGTTTATTTATAGCCCCCGGATCGACACATTGTTGAGGAGCTCCAATACGGTTTGGGAAAATAGCTGTTTCTTCTTTATCCTGGCTTCCGAAATAGTCTCGGACAAGTTTTGAGATCATAAGAATTGTTCCGGTTTGACCAGATAAAGTATTATCGGTACAATCTTCCCAATAAAAGAAAATGGGAATAGTTGTATCCGGCATATCCATCACATGAGCATTGGAAAGGATAATTTTCAGCAAAGAGGCTTCCCGCTTAAATCCAAAACATAAGGGCCTGACTTGATCCGGGACTACTTCGGCAAGAGCCACCATCTGCCATAGAACAGCCGGGCAGTTTTCTTTACCGATCGTGTTGATCTGATGGGCATTAAAATATTCCCATTGGCAGGAATCATAAATTTCACCCGGAAGTATTTCAACAATATCGATCAGATGACTGTTGATACCGATTTTAAAGTCGAATCCAGCAATAGGCGTACCATCAGATTTCAAATTTATATACAGTGTATCATATAACTCCATATTATCATTCTGCAATCTTCCAATTTTAATAATTATTTCAGGAACTTTGATACCAAGACTGTCAGCATCTGCAACATTAGAATCAACCAGTGTAGAGTCGGCATAAGCGGATGACAATACGGTTAAACTTAATAATAATGAAATGAGTTTTTTCATGCAGTAATAAATGAAATAAAACTGGATAATGAAAGCACAATGATTACTTGAGCAGGATCATTTTTTTGGTATCAGAGAACTTATCTGTTGTGATTTTATAAAAATAGATCCCACTGGGAACTAAATTATGATTATTATTCTTCCCATCCCAGTTTACTGAGACTCCACCAATATCTTTGCCTTCATATTCCCTGATCTTCTGCCCGGTTATATTTGTAATCCCCAAAATCCAATAGGTTTTTTCAGGCAGGTAGAAATCTATATTTGTTGCCGGATTAAACGGATTGGGATAATTCTGTTCAAGAAGAAATTTATCAGGCATATTTTCATTTGATTCCGAAATATCAGTTGTAGATTGAAAAATGATTTTGGTCGAGTAAAAGATCAGATTTTTATTATAAACCGTATCACCATCATCCGGATTATTTACACAATCATAACCCGGACCGGTTGAGGTTGGAAAGGTCTGGTATTGATCAGTGATATCAACTCCAACAGAATTGTAAATTTCCGATGCCACCCTGATAGTATCACTATCTTTTTTCCACATGCGATTATCTTCACAGGAGAGCCACATAAAATTAACTTCAGTTGTATCTCCCTGCAGACTCAAATTATCTGAAACAAGAAATTCAATCGAGAATGCCGATTCCCCGAATTTCAAACATTCTTCACCTCGTTTTGAATCTCCATACAATGCCGAAGCTTCAATCCATAAATATTCCCGTGGGATAATATTGGAATAAATATTCATAAAGACTACTTTCCAGCGACAGGAATCATTTAGCATGGGAGAAAGAATATCCCATAAAGTAAGTTTGGAGCTATCATAAGAAACCATCAATTGAATCCCGTCGACATCCAAATATTCAGCAGGAAAATTTTGATCCATAGTTACATCTATAATAGCAATTCCACCAGGCGTTGGCTGATATGGAGAGGATAAAGAGATTGAAACGGGAAGATCGCTGCAAAATATAGATTTAACATTAAATACAATAAAGAATACAAAAACATATATGACTTCTGAATTTCTCATCCGGTACTCGATTTATTATTTAAATATTAAGGTCTATATTACAACATTTCATTAAATTGTCAACCCCGTCCATAAAAAAAACCCGCCGAAATTTGGCGGGTTTTTAATCGTAAAAATTATTTATTTTACAACTTTAAAAATATATGGGCCACCCCATTTCGGCTGGTGGACACCATCTTCAGCCGGACCGGCAAACATCCAACCGCCACCAGGAGGATAAAAAGCGGAATCAATGGTAATTGTCCCTGTTTCAGGAAACATCATATTGAGGGATAAACACTTTTGAATATCATGAGGCTGATATTGTTGTTGAACACTAAGTCCTCCAAAGCCAAGAAGTTCCGGCATTTCACCATCCCAATCATTTTCAACGGCATAAACACCGCCGAAATTCCATATTGATTTATCTTCCCAGCCGTTATGCCCTTTAATATCTCCATTTTTATTCAAACTTGGGAGGGTATCACTGACGTGGATAATTTTTTTAATATCAGGTGATTTAAAAGCAAAACCAAATGAAAACCCGGAATAAAGGGAATCATTTGAAATATAAATATCAACTGATACCTCTTTACCAGCTTGAATAGTGGAATCATTCAATGCTCCAGGTCCAGAAAGCTTCATGCTAACAGACCCAGCGAAAGCTGAAAATGTAAATACCAATAAAATAAATGCTGTTACAACTGGTAACTTAAGATTGCGCATTAGTTTCTCCTGAAAATTATATGTTAACATTAAACTTTATACATCCATATCGGTAATTTGATTCAGCATAATAGGTTCGACTAAATTATTTGTCAAATGGATTATTATCAGAAAAATAATATGACTAAATCTATCCAGTAAACACATACTATTTAGTAAGGCTTTATAAGACAACACCTTTCGAGAAGCAAACTTTAAAAACACAAACAATTTTGTTTGACGAAAGATAAAATATTTTTATTATAAGTTCAACGAAAGGAAATAATAATGGCAAATTTGAAAATACCAGTCATCTCGGAATCCCATGAACAGTATCAATACAAAACCTCATCGATTGGTCGTAAGATATTAATGGCCATAACAGGGATGTGTTTGATAGGCTTTGTAACAGGCCACCTTTTGGGGAATTTACAGATCTTCATGGGGCAGAATCAAATAAACTTATATGCTCAGACTCTTAAAGATCTGTCAGCATTTACTTATGTTGTCAGAGCGATTTTACTGGTAATCGGGGTTCTTCATATCTACTCCGGATTACTGCTCTACTTCCATAACAAAGCCTCAAGACCGGTGGATTATAAGTTCAATAATACCATCCAGGCTTCGCTGGCATCACGCACTATGGTCTGGAGCGGATTGGGGATTTTCTTTTTTGTGATCTATCACCTTTTGCATTTCACTTTTATAGTAACCAATCCCCAATATGCCGATCTGCATGACAACCTCGGAAGGCACGATGTCTATTCCATGATTGTGCTTGGATTTCAAAATTACCTGATATCAGGCGTTTATATCATTGCCATTTTCTTTCTCGCTTATCACTTAAGCCATGCCGTTTCGAGTCTCTTTCAATCGATGGGTTGGAATAAGAATGAGTTAGAGCATAAGTTGAAGTTAATCGCTTATTTATATGCAATACTTGTATTTATAGGATACGTATCTATTCCGGTAGCGATAATGACCGGGTGTATTACTTTACCGGGAGGAGCACATTAATATGAAACTTGATTCAAAAATACCATCCGGTCCATTAGCCGAAAAATGGGACAAACACAAATTTGATATGAAGCTGGTTAACCCGGCCAATAAAAGAAAGTATCATGTCATAGTGGTTGGCTCAGGATTAGCCGGCGGAGCCGCAGCGGCATCTTTTGGTGAACTGGGTTATAATGTCAGCTGCTTTTGCTATCAGGATAGCCCCCGCCGTGCCCACAGTATTGCCGCTCAGGGGGGAATAAATGCTGCCAAAAATTACCAGAATGATGGCGACTCTGTCTATCGTCTCTTTTATGATACTATTAAAGGGGGCGATTTCCGTTCCCGCGAAGCTAATACCTATCGTCTGGCTCAGGTGAGCGAAAACATTATTGACCAGTGTGTTGCCCAGGGTGTCCCATTTGCCAGGGAATATGGCGGACATCTCTCTAATCGATCTTTCGGTGGAGCACAAGTCTCGCGTACTTTTTATGCCCGAGGTCAAACCGGCCAGCAGCTTCTTCTCGGAGCCTACTCTGCCCTTTCGCGCCAGATCGGGAAAAAACAAGTTAAGATGTATCCCCGCACCGAGATGCTTGATCTTGTTCTTGTCGATGGGCATGCAAAAGGGATTGTAGTTCGTGACATGGTGACCGGAAAGATTAGTTCCCATTCGGGTGATGCAGTAGTATTAGCAACCGGTGGTTATGGCAATGTCTTTTACCTCTCTACCAACGCTAAAGGCTGCAATGTCACAGCCACATGGAGAGCTTATCGAAAAGGAGCCCTCTTTGCCAATCCCTGCTACACTCAGATTCATCCGACCTGTATTCCAGTAAGTGGCGATTATCAATCCAAACTGACTCTTATGTCTGAATCACTCCGCAACGATGGCCGTATCTGGGTCCCCAAAAGCAAAGACGATAAACGTGAAGCAGGCTTGATTTCTGAAAATGAACGTGATTATTACCTTGAGAGAAAATATCCCTCCTTCGGCAACCTTGCCCCCCGTGATATCTCTTCACGAAGTGCTAAAGAGGCCTGTGATGATGGTCGTGGGATCGGTGAAACGGGTCTTGGCGTTTATCTTGATTTTGCCGATGCCATCAAACGTCTTGGTGAGGATGTGATCCGTGACCGATACGGCAACCTCTTCCAAATGTATGAAAAGATCACCGGCGAGAACCCATATAAAGTTCCGATGCGCATCTACCCCGCTTCCCATTATACAATGGGGGGCCTCTGGGTTGACTATAATCTGGAAAGCAATATTCCCGGTCTCTTTGTAATCGGCGAAGCCAACTTCTCCGATCACGGCGCTAACCGTCTTGGAGCAAGTGCCCTGATGCAGGGTCTGGCTGATGGCTACTTTGTTATTCCCTATACTATTGCTAACTACTTCGCTCGTGCTGGAGCCGGAAAACCTTCCACTGACAAGCAGGAATTCAAAGATGCTGAAAAAGTCATTGATGAGAAAATGAAGAAATTACTTTCAGTAAATGGTAGTCGCACTGTCGATTCTTTCCACAAAGAACTCGGCAACATCATGTGGGAGAAATGCGGGATGGCGCGCAATGAAAAAGGTCTCAAAGAGGCGATTGCAAAAATCCCTGAACTTAAAGAAGAATTCTGGAAAGATGTCAAAGTCCCCGGTGAAAACGAAGAGATAAATCAGTCTCTGGAAAAGGCGGGACGGGTTGCTGATTTCTTTGAATTTGCCGAGATGATGTGCTGGGATGCTCTCACCCGCGATGAATCCTGCGGAGCGCATTTCCGCGAGGAGCATCAATCCAAAGAGGGTGAAGCTGTTCGTAATGATAAAAAATATGCTCATGTCTCCGCCTGGGAATTCAAGGGGGATGGTGTCAAGCCGGAGATGCACAAAGAAGAACTCGAATTTGAATTTGG
>JBDRQG010000235.1:0-7044 GCA_043826475.1 bacterium | reverse complement strand
TTATAACCCGGATCTGATTGACCAGGGCAAAAACCCGCTGATTTTAGATAGTAAAGAACCGACTATTTCCTTTGAACAGTATGCCTACTCTGAAAACAGATACCGTTCATTAAAAGCAAAAGATCCTGAAAGAGCCAAACGCTTGATTGAATTGGGCCAGGTTGACTGCAACCGCCGCTGGAGATTGTACTCACAATTAGCCGGGCTTGATTATTCAAATCCGGAAGTTAAAGAATAGTCTATTCTAAGTCTTATATAAAAAAAGCGGATCATTGTTGGTCCGCTTTTTTATTGACAGCAATTAAGCTTACCAATATTAACATTACTACCAACGCTATTGCATTGTATTTATTGAAGTTACAGCCCGTATTTAAAGCACTTTATATTTAGAGAACCATAACATTACTTGTTGGTATAAAGAAAAGTAATATGATTAAGCTGTCATAAAATTTAAAAAAACCGATAAGTTTTAATAATGAAATTTACATTTTTTAAATCATGTTATTTTGAGTTGACTCTGAGTTCAACTCCTTTATAATTAATAAAACTATTAAACTGCAATTGGAGAAATGTCGTGAAATTTTTAATTCCCCTGTCAAAATGTCTTTTATCAGCATTATTGATGTTATCATTAATCCCAACAATCGGCTTTTCAGTTGATAAATTGCCCCCTGAAAAAGCGGGTGAAATTAGTACCCCTGTTGGAAAAATTGCCTTTATAAGAGATGGTAATATCTGGGCTTATGACGCTAATGGCGCTAATGCAGATATGATCTGCGAGGCTACTAACGCTGACGGACGGTTAAGTTGGTCGCCTGATGGCAAAAAAATCGCTTTTACCCGATCTGGACAGGTTGATTTAAAAGGCCCCGATCCAAATGTCGGGGGACGACACAAAGTATATGACATTTTTATTGCCTGGGTGGATTCAGCCTATCACAATAACCGGATGTGGTGGACAAGAATATCAGAGGATCTTGGAAGTCGTGATCCCGAATGGTCGGCTGACGGAAGTAAAATTTATTATACCAAAGATATGAATGCAAACTTAGTTAATGCTTTCACCCCTAATTATCAGATTTGTTCGATTAACCCTGACGGTGGTGATTTTGATGTTCTTCGCAAAGACTGGCAAAATTTTGCCGATGATTTCCTGCTTAGTCCTACCGTAAGCAAAGATGGCAAAATTGCCGGTATTACTTTTAATAAACTTAAGCCGATTGGAATTGTAGCTACTTCTCTGGATAAAATAATGCTGCCGATCGACTCTATTCGCGCTCAGGGGACACGTAATTACAAGATGGTAGCTCCGGCCTTCTCACCTGACGGAAAATGGCTGGCTTATATTAATAATGATCTCAACGATGGCGGCCTTTATATTACTACCCCTGATTTTAAAGAAAAGTATCTCGTTTTTAGTCCTCCGGTGGGGAATATATATCTTCATGCTGTCCCCCCTTCATTTTCTCCCGATTCCAAATGGGTGACATTTTCTACAACCGACGGTTCAGTCTGGATCTGTGATATAACCGGAAATGGGGCTCGTCGCCTTTCCGGTCCCGGTCTTGATAAATTCCCGGCCTGGTCAAAATAAAGAAGGCTTAAATTTGCATAAAAAAACCGTCCCATTCAAGGACGGTTTTTTTAATTTAAAGCTTTCGCCAATTTGCAAGCATTTCAATAATAGTCCTTAAACCAAACCCGGTTGTTCCAACAGGAATGTATGGTCTCCCTTTTGGCTCCTGATCTACCGAGGCAATATCAATATGAAGCCAGGGCCAGTCCCCGATGAAATTTTCAAGAAAAGCAGAGGCGGCAATCGTCCCGGCAAATTTACCTCCGGAGTTTATCAGATCAGCAAGTGAAGATTTCATCTGGTCCCTGTGATAATCCCAAATCGGAAGCTCCCAGACTTTCTCTGCTGTTGAATCAGATGCTTCATAAGCTCTTTCAATGAATTTTTTATTATTACTGAGAATCGGCGCTCCAGCATATCCCAGGATATAAGTTGCGGCACCTGTCAGAGTCGCAATATCAAGCACTGCCTGGGGATTAAATACATTAGCATAATCGAGACCATCCGCTAATAATAAACGACCCTCGGCATCGGTATTCATAATTTCAATTGTTAATCCTTTTCGAGAACCAATAACATCGCCCGGACGATAAGACTTTCCTGACGGCATGTTTTCAGCGGCAGGCATAAGAGCGACTATATTTTGTTTTAATTTCAATCGAGCAGCAGCTATAATTGCGGAAAGGACTGTGGCCGCACCGGCCATATCACCTCTCATCTCAGGCATATCTATTGCATTTTTTATGGACAGACCACCAGAATCAAAGGTGACCCCTTTTCCCAATAGAACAATCGGTCTTTGTTTAGAACTGCCCCCGTTATATTCAAGGATAATAAATTTTGGTTTTTCCTCTGAGCCTTTTGCAACTGACAACAGAGCATTCATTTTTTCTTTTTGTATGGCTTTTTCATCCAGTACCCTAATTTTCAAACCATGTTTTTTAGCCAGTTTTTCTGAAGTCTTAGCCAACATAGCCGGAGTCAGATGATTGGCTGGCGTATTGGCTAACTGCCTGACCAAAATTTGCCCTTCAGCTAAAACTATTCCACGGTTTACAGAATTCTCTAACTTCTTTAATAAACGATTATTATTAATCGAGAAAGTAATGGATTTGATTTTGTTATTATCCTCGGCTTCATCCCCTGTTTTAAATTCACGCTGTTTGTACCCCCCTAATAAATACCCTTCAATTGCTCCCTGAAAATAACTTTCGTTCTCGACATCCCTAAAATGAAATACTGCAGATTGAGAATTAAGCACGCCTGTATTTTTAGATAATCTACCACATGCTCTTCTGAAACTATCAGCATCTATTTTCTTTTTCTCTCCAAGGCCGGCAAGGAATACTCTTTTTGTCTGAAAGCCTATCGGATGCAATAGAGATGCAATCTGCCCTTCTTTACCTGAAAATTCTTCTGATGATAATAGAGTCGTAACCGCCCCCCCGCTGGCAGCGTCAAGTTCATTTAAAATTTTATCAGAAATCTTGTCGTATTGGGGATAAAATAATACCAGGCTATCGCAATCACAATTTACAGGATGCTCAGAAATAAATTTAAATTCCATAAAATATCTCCTTATCGTTTATTAATAATTAGTAAAACGGAGAAATTTAGCAAGCTATTTAGAAAATAATATTACAGAAGATATTGAATTGATGAGTGTTATTAATATTCTGTATTCAGGAAAGAATTATAATTTCGTTCAATTTCAGCAAAATTATCAGAGCCGAATTTATTTAAAAATGCTTCGGTAAGAACCAGGGCTGAGACTGCTTCACAGACAACCGCCAGTGGTGGAGTAACGCAGCAATCGGTACGCTCTACTATAGCAACCGCAGGTTTTTTTGTTTCTATATCAACTGTTGCCAAAGGCTGGTTTAGAGTGGAAATCGGTTTACCCGCAACATGAATAATAATATCCTCGCCATTGGTAATTCCGGCTTCAAGCCCACCGGCATTATTGGTTTTACGATAAAACTTTTTCTTTTTTAGGTTACCCTTTTTATCGTAATATATTTGGTCGTGCACCTCTGAGCCATATTTATGGGCCGAATCAAAACCCATCCCGATATCAACCCCTTTAACGGAATGAACCGACATTAATGCTCCGGCTAATTTTCCCTCAAGACGATCCGACCATTGCGAAAAGCCGCCCAGACCAATAGGTAATCCCCGAACAATAACTTCAACAATCCCTCCCAGAGAATCCTTCAGCTTTTTTGCCTTTTTGATAGCTTCAATCATTTTGTTTCCAGTCTCTTTATCGAGACAGCGAACTTCAGATTCCTCGGTGATTGTCCTGACTTTATCAAGATCAGAGATATCATATCCTTCAGGCAATGCAACTTCACCGATTCTAATAACATGGGAAGCAAACTCCACATCAAAATATTCTAGCAATTGACGGACAAAAGCCCCCAGCGCTACTCTGGCGGCCGTCTCTCTGGCTGAGGCCCTTTCCAGAACATTGCGTAGATCATGATGATTCCATTTGACGCCTCCGGGTAGATCTGAATGCCCCGGGCGAGGGCGTGTATTCTCAAAAGCGAGTCTTTTTTCTTTTTCCGTTAGGTCATTAGAGATCGGCTTGACTGGATCCATAATCTTTTTCCAATTTTTCCAATCTTGGTTTGCGATATGGAAGGTGACTGGTCCCCCCATAGTATAACCATTGCGAATACCGGATAAAATCTGGACTCGATCCTTCTCGATTTTCATGCGCCCACCTCGGCCATATCCTTTCTGGCGGCGCTCCAATTGAAAATTGATTTGATCGATGTTAATCGGAAAACCAGCAGGGAAGCCATCTAAGATAGCAGTCAACCCTGGTCCGTGCGATTCGCCGGAAGTAAGATAAGTAATCATAATGTTAAATTACATATAAAGATCAGGAAGGTCAACTTAAGAAATCAAACGCCTTCTACTGCTGGAAGCACTAAATCAGATATGCCGTTGCTTCCTTCAGATTGAGACATCCGCTTTTTTATAAGGTCATCGATATTGAGGGCTTTCGACATCTTATTATATTTTTTGGCATCTATCGGTGAAATTTCTTTCATCTCTTCGATAACGGCTACTATTTTCCTGACGGCATTATCCATGACATCAAGATACCCATCCATGCCTTCGGTCAATTTCTGAATGTCGCCTTTATTACTCAGCATACGCAGCAATTGAGATCGGCCATAAATAATCATAACCGCATTATTCAAATAATGAGAAAGAGTTGCCATAGTAATATTTTTAAGCTCTTCCGCCCCTTTGGCTCGTTCCTCTATCAGGAGTTTCTGGCTTAATTCGGTTCTTTCTTTGAAAAGATTTTCAATGGTCAAATATGATTTCCAAATCTCTTCGTTGGCCTTGGTGAGCATCTCATTTATATCGCCGATATCCACTCCGAGATATTCTGCCATATCAATTGTCTTCGGAAGGAGCGTAAAAGTAATTTCATTAACTTTTTCTTTAGAAATCCCAAGAGCCTTTGAAACTTTATTAATTTTTTCCAGGCGATCAATTGTCTGTCCTTCAAAACCTGAATATTGATCAGTACTCAAAAGAGTTGCCAGTCTTATAACATTAGTAAGCGGGTCAATTTTTGAAATATCGGCCAGATAATGATGATCTCTGATACTATGTAAAACATAAGTTGGCAGGCCCCATACCTCCGCCAGATGATATCCGACTTCAGCATGGTCGATACCAAACACTTTTCTTTCGGCTTCGATCATATCCTCAGCATTAAAATTATTCTGAATAACCCGGCGATACTCTTTGGGATAGTGATGAAGGAAAAACAGAATTCCGATATCCGCCAGAAGACCGGCAATAAAAGCCTCTTCCACGGATTTGAATTTCAAACTTTTGGCAATCTCCTCACTGGCGGCAGCAATTGAAAGGACATATGTAAAGAAACTTTTAGGGTTGACGCCGGAATCCTTTTCAATTTTACCCGGATCGAGAACAGATGTCGAAAGAGCCATACATTTTACCGTAACCATTCCAACCATTGAAACTGCCTGCTGGACGGTTTTAATTTCCTGAACCCGATGATAAAATGAAGAATTAGCCAACTTTAATACTCGGCCTGTCAATGATGGGTCTTTCAGGATTATCCTTGAAAGTTTATCCGATGAAAAATCTTCCTTATTAATTTCGTCCAGGATCTCCATCAAGACCTGTGGAAGCGATAAAATCTTATCATTACGTTTGATTTGATCAATAATTGTCGTTCTATCCACCAATAACTCCTATTTTTGTATATAAATGTTATCGGATTTATGTATTAATTTTTGATATAATCTGAAATAATTTTTAGAAAATTGTTTTAAAATCTACTCTTGGCGAGAGATTGGATAACTTCTGTCAGGTTTTCAATTCGGAATGGCTTATACAAAATATCTTTAATACCAGCGATTTCCAATTTTGATTTATCGATGTCAACTTTCCATCCGGTTACCAGAACCACCGGCGTTCCCGGACGAATTTTCATGATTTCTGTAGCAGTTTCAATTCCTGATATTCCGGGCATAGATAAATCAGTCAAGACAATATCATATTTATTTCTTCTGAAAAGCTCGATCCCTTCTGTACCCGAAGAAGCCGTTTGAACTTCATATCCTAATGACTGGCACATAGCTGAGATCAGGTCAAGAATCATTTTCTGATCATCAATAGCTAAAATTTTTATTTTTGGATTAATTTTATTCTGATCCATTATTGAATCAAAGATAACCGGGAATTTAAATGATAAGTAAGCTGGTTGTTCTCTGGTATTATCATAAGCATATTGACAATTGCCACCTGAAATATGTCTTAAAAAGGTATCTGCTGGTCGGATTTTTATAACTTCGCCCGGAATCTGGTAGTTACCATAGCTTGAAACTAATTCAGCCGGCTGATATTCATTTTGAATACGATAAATATCAAAATAAACAAAATCGTTACGGCGGTATAACTTTAGTGCTATCTTCTCATCTTCATATGCTTCCGAGGATAATATTTTTATTGCCTCTTCAGCAAGAGAGGCAATTTTTTCATCAGCAATATTAATCTGATCATCTGATTCCAGATCGACTACAAATTCCTTTGGCCGACCGCCAACCATATAGAGATTTTCAGATATATATAAGCGATCCAGAATGGATGAGATTATTTTCCCAGGGTTGCTGCCCTTTGGATCATTAATTTTTCCGCTACCCAGAGGCTCTACTTGCCTGGAAGTTGAATTCTTCAGATAAGAGGCAGCTTTTTCCGCTTCAGCTATTATACTTCTCAAATGTTCGGCTACATCACCGGTGAGTTCCGGACGAGTAAAAGCCAACTCAGCGTTACCAATAACCGCGGAGAGATAATTATTGAGCCGATTGATAACATCACCCGGCAGACTGGCTTCATGTGATTGTCTTTTTTCTTGTGTCTTTTTATTATTTAATTCCGCAATCATTAATCTAACAGAATAAAGGGAT
>JBDRQG010000234.1:0-4349 GCA_043826475.1 bacterium | reverse complement strand
CCTGGTATTATTTTCAGCCACGCTGATAATAGCCGATGAATCACAGGTATGCAGAGTTATTCCAAATGATTATGCGGATGAATTCGCATATTCGGAACCTGCCTCGGCTGAGATAGCTGGTAAAGATGTTACGTTCAACGGCAGAATTAAGTTAATCATGGTCGAACCGGACGCCACGGGACGCTATTATTATGACGATGGCCGCTGGGTTCAGCATGCTTTCCTGAATTTTGCACTTAATACTTCGATTGCTCTTGAGTATCAAGAAACTCAGATTGATACGGTGACATGGGATGGTTCCGCTTATGATATTCAGCCTAACGGTCCGTATCTTACCGAGGACAATATCATGGTAGTGGCTGTCGTTTCCGATGACAGCGGTTATACCCAGAATGGTATTCCCGGATATGGATTTGCCGCCTTTACCGCCTACAATGCAGATGCCGTTGCCTATTCCGATGGCTATCATTCAATTCCTAATCAGGTAACTGAAGATTTTACACATACTGTTTTGGGCGAGGAAGCAATGGCCTATTGGTGACCTTCCTGTCCAAGCGTGGGTCACGCTTTTGAAGCAGTTTTTGAAAGTGGCGATATCCCAATGATGTATATTGCGTATGAATGCCAGGTAAATGCTGTTGCATATTCATATTACAATTCGTCATATAATTTTGGATACTATCCTACTACCGTTTATGATGGCGGCGATACAGTTAAGGTTGGGGCTGGTTCCGCCGAGACTACTATTAGGACTTTATCACAAATATGTGGAAGTAGAAAAGTTCCTAAACTTGATCTTTCAGTCGATCTGAAATGGCTGGGAAATTCTCAGGTTGAGATTATTTATACAATAACCAACAACCATTTCCCGTCGGATCCTCCGAGCGATCCGGTTGCACCGGATGGAGTTGAAGATGGAGTTACCGGTGTAACCTATCAATTTTCAACCGTTTCCAGCGATCCCGAAGGAAATGATGTTTATTATCGTTATGATTTTGGCGACAATACCGTTACCGACTGGCTCGGCCCATATACTTCAGGTGATATCTGTACCGCCTCCCATGCCTATGCCACTTCGGGTAATTATGGAATAATTGCTCAAGCAAAAGATTCCTGGGATTATGAATCTGGCTGGTCACCCGTTTCAGAAATAAAGATTTGGGATTATATGGTCGGTGATGCCAATGGCAATAATATTATTAATATATTGGATATTGTTTATCTGATTGAATTTCTATATAAGAACGGGCCCGCTCCCGATCCTTTCGCGGCCGGTGACGCCAATTATACTATTACGGTAAATATTTTGGATATTGTTTATCTGATTGAATTCCTTTATAAAGACGGGCCGGCTCCGATTTATCCAAATTAATAGAATAATAATTTAAAAGGGAGTGATCAAGGTCACTCCTTTTTTTTACCCAAATTCTAGATCAGCCAAAATGAGTCAATCCTTGACAAAATGGATATAATATTTATATTATAAAACAACTAAATTACTTGCGAACTCGCTTTCCACCTTGTGAATTTTACTAATAAGCGAGATGAGGATTGTTAAATTTATCCGAATGGACTACATTATTTCCAGTAAATAACGAAAAACAATATATATACTTTTTTTAATGGAAGGGTGTAATGAGAGTATTAAAATCATTTTTCCTGACTGCGGCTGCCATGATTTTGATTTTTTCAATATCAAGCGCAGTTGCCGGTAACCTGCCCCTTTCTCCGACGGATAACCATGACTATATGATTCCGCAAACGTCGATAGAGAGCGGGAAGGGAACCTATGATGCCAGAGTGGTCATTTATATGATGGAGAAGGTATCAACCTTGTGGAAATATAAGGACGAGGATATTTACTACAAAAATGCTTTTATGGCCTTTGCCCTTGATAGTGTTGTCAATCTGGCCCAGGACGAGGTTTTAAATCAAACCATAATATTTGATACCACGGGAACCGCCTTTGGATATACGACAATGACCGAAGAAAATGTGATGGCGGTAATCGGCGTATTTGGACTGAAGGATCCTCAGGAACAATATTCGTATCCACCCAACCAGGGTTTCTATTACGCCAATTATCTTGACGCTTCGGCGGGGGCTGATCCGTATATAATAATTCCCAATACTGTTAACGAAGATTTCACTCATACAGTTTTGGCAGACGAAGCCACGGCAACATGGTGACCATATTGTCCTGGCATGGGTCATGCCATAGAATATATTTATGAGAATGACGGTTACCCGTTTCTTTATGTATCTTTAGTTGATGATATGGTTTCCTCCGCCTATGCGAGAGTATATACTGTATTTAATCTCCAGGCTCATCCGACTATCTTTTTTGATGGCGGTTATCAGGTTCAAGTTGGCGGTTATGAATCGCTATCCTATTACCGCCCCAAAATCGAGGCGTCAGGGGCAAGACCGGTTAATGATGTCGATTTAACATTTTCAATGACCTGGCTCGGCAATGGCCAGGTACAGCTTGACTATAGCTTGGTCTGCCACGATTTCTTTAATGACGGACCAACCGATCCGACTCCAGCAACATTGGAAACAATCGGAAGTACACATATAAAGTATGATTTTGTTACGACGGCCTCGGATCCCGAGGGTGATGATATTTATTATCGTTACAATTTTAACGATGGAACCATAACCGACTGGCTTGGACCCTATACTTCTGGCGATACCTGCATGATTTCATATACCTGGCTTTATCCCGGTGAATATACGGTTTTAACGCAGGCTAAAGATATCTATGACAATGAAAGTGATTGGGTGGAATCGGCCAATGAAATCTCTCTTATTGATTATATACCGGGTGATCCTAATCGCGATTTTATCCGGAATATTATTGATATTGTTTATTTGATAAATTTTCTTTATAAAAGCGGACCAGCACCTAACCCTTATGCCTCAGGCGACGCTAATGGAACTGTTACGATTAATATAATTGATATTGTTTATATGATCGAATTTCTATATAAGGGCGGACCGGCGCCGGTTTACCCATAAAAATCCGATAATATCTTTTTTGGGGGAGAACTATTGGTTCTCCCCATTTTTTATTGAAAGTCCGTTTTTGACAATTTATACTATTGCAGATGAAATAAATTATTGTATAATTAGCAGGTAATTGGAGCACTCTTTAGTTTTGAAGGAAATGAGATGTCATATAATTTTGGTTTAACCGGCGCATCCGGATATGTTGCCCCTCGTCATATGAAAGCTATCAAGGATACCGGAAACACGCTGGTTGCAGCCGTTGATCCCAATGATTCCGTTGGGATACTGGATAGTTATTTTGAGAATGTCAGATTTTTTACTGAATTCGAACGGTTTGATCGGCATATTGAGAAATTACGTCGAAAAGGCGATGAAGATCGAGTTCATTATATTTCTATCTGTTCGCCGAATTACCTTCATGATGCCCATTGTCGTTTTGCCCTTAGAATTGGCGCCGATGCCATTTGCGAAAAGCCACTGGTTTTAAATCCATGGAATATTGATGCTCTTAAGGAAGTGGAAAATGAGTACCAGAAAAAAATCTACACAATCCTGCAACTTCGGGTTCATCCCTCACTTCTGCAATTAAGAGAAAAAATCCAAAGTGAAAAATCAAACACAAAAAAAGAAATTAATCTGACCTATATGACTACGCGCGGTCCCTGGTATCTTGTATCCTGGAAAGGACAACTTGATCGTTCCGGCGGGTTAGCCTCTAATATTGGAGTTCATTTTTTTGATCTTCTGATTTGGCTTTTTGGAAATGTACAACTCAGCGAGGTTCATTTTTCGACTCAACAGAAAATGAGCGGCTTTATTGAACTTCAAAATGCCCGGGTTAAATGGTTTTTATCAATTGATAAGAATGATCTCCCTCAAGATATAGTCGAAAAAGGTCAAAGAACGTACCGTTCTATTACGGTTGACGGTGAGGAGATTGAATTTTCCGGCGGCTTTACTGATCTTCATACTATCGTCTATAAAGAGATTCTGGCCGGTAATGGTTATGGGCTGGATGATGCCCGACCGTCAATTGAATTGGTGCATAGTATTAGAGAGGCTAACGTAATTGGCATTAAAGATAATTCTCATCAATGTCTTAAAAATTTGAAATTATAATAAGATATTTTTTGTTATAAATTGAAAAAAAACAAAAAACAGGACAATAACTTTTTAAATCTTACTTTTTCGGTTGTTGTTCTATTTTTATTAATCCGTCTTTTAGCCTCTTTTTATCAGGAAGAAAGACTATGGGGATTGAATCACGCCGGTTATATCAATGGGATGGTTTTTCTTTACATAGCCATGATTATTATTGCAGTTTATGTTTATTTTAG
>JBDRQG010000233.1:0-5409 GCA_043826475.1 bacterium | reverse complement strand
TGAAAAGATTGCCTCGGATAATTTTACGCTTATTGATGACCCGCATATTATTTCCGGTTTCGGCTCTCGTCTTTATGATGGTGATGGGATTGCAACCAAACGCAGACCAATAATTGAAAATGGTATACTGAAATCATATTATGTCGATTGGTATTATGGCCGTAAATTGGGCTGGGAACCAACAACCGGCGGAACAACCAACCTTGTTTTTAATTATGGTGATAAATCGCTGGAACAATTAATCGCTCAGATGAAAAAGGGTATTTTCATAACCGGTTTTATAGGAGGTAATTCCAATTCAACAACTGGTGATTTCTCGGTCGGGATAATTGGAACCTATGTTGAAGATGGGAAAAAAGTAAAACCTGTTAATGAAATGAATATTTCCGGCAACCTCACCGATGTATTAAAACAGATAGTGGAATGCGGAAATGATCCCTGGGTTTATTCCTCATGGCGACGACCGAGCATGTACTTCAGCAATATCCAATTTAGCGGGGTTTAAATCACTAAATGATTAGACAAACTAAAAGCCACTCCATACAGAGTGGCTTTTATTATTAATATATAGAGATATTATTAAACCACTGAAGCCATTGAACTGGCACATAAACTGCGGATACTCGGAAGCTGGTTACTTATTCCGAGAGCATCTACATACTTGATATCAACAGCAGATTTATCGTTTTTCTTTATGTTGTTGCATTCATCAAGATCGGTTGCAAAGGCCAGATGAACAGCAGTCAATGGACTGATTGTCGGAGTTGATGCTTCGCAGGGGTTATAATGCCAAGCAACCGCTTCAACAACCGTATCTCTAAGCCCCCATAGTGATAATAAATATGCACCTATTGCTGCATCACTTACTCCCAATACTTTGATCTGAGCTTCATGAAAAGAAATCGATGCCTTGTTAGCTAGCTCCAAAGCTTTACAGAATTCAGCTTTAAAAGAGGTAAGCATTACTAATTGCCCTATAGCATGGAGTGTTCCAGCCAATAGGGAATCGTTAATCAATATATTATTTAGACCAAAGGCATGAGCTATCATCCGGGCTTTGGTCCCGACAGCTATCCCCCGGTTATGGATCGATTCAAGTGAAAAACCGGGCAGGTTGGGATTGTCAAATTGGCCAAAAACACCAGCGGCAAAGACGATGCCTTCAACAGTATCAATGCCAAGAGTATTGATCGCTTGTGTAATATTTTCAACTCGATTTCTCAGCCCAAAAAAGGCTGAATTGGCCGTAGCCAGGACTTTGGCGGTAATGCCAACGTCCTGTCCAATCAAATTAGCAATTTTCTGTATCGAAGTATTTTCATTTTTTAGTTCACCAACCAGTTTATTATGAATTTCCGGCAGACTTGGCAAAGTACCAACAGCAGCTATCCTGGCGCATAATTCTTTGTTTGATAAAAATGTATGCAGCTTCATTGAATCATTTATCATCGAAACAACTGCTTCAGGCTTATTGGAACTTGAGATAAACTGATGTACGACAGACCATGATTCATGCAGCGTATTTCGGTCAACCTCATTGTCGATCATCATAAAACGCAGGGTATCAGAGTGCTGGACGTTGATTTTTTTTAATAACTCGGTCCCCGACATATCTGATAATTGTTTTCTGCAAAGGATAATATTATAAGGTGATTTATTTATCTCTTCAAAAGCATCTCCCCCACTAAAGACTATTTTGGAATCCCAGACATCAGTCAATTGCTTATGAATCTGTTCGATATTCTTATTTTTTTCAGATTTATCCTCTACTAATAAAATACTTAGCCTCTCCATAAATTATCTCCTGACCACATGACATTATCTATTTTTGTGTTCAATGACACTTACTAATATTTTCTATAATTTTTCTTTTTCATCCCAAGGTGTAAATTATGATATATGGCATCAATTATACCTTTATATCAGATTATGATAATGTCATCGGCAAATATCAATTAATCCCTTAATTTTGTCGAGTTTACAGAATATTGAAAAATACGAAAAAATGCTGTTTCCAAAGAATAACCTTGTGAAAATTATAACAAAATGTATTGACATAGTCCAGTTATTAACCTAATATTTCGACAATAGATATAACAACGAGGATTTATTTCTCTGATGTTGCAAAAAGTAAAATATTTAAATCACTTGAACTTACAAACAGCTAATTGGTAGTTCTCCTGATTTTTTATAATAAGGAATTTATAATGCATGATCTCAATAAAATAAAGAAACGAACAATATTCAGGCATCGCCTGACCGCTGTCGGAGGGGCCTTGTTTATTGCCGGACTCTTTTTATTCTTTATTCTCTTACTCTATGATGCCTCCAGTGGAACTGAAAATCCATATCGTTCGCTGGTATCATTTGTAGCCGCTCCGGCTATAGTCCTGCTTGGCTTGGTTATTTTCTTACTTGGCGCCTATATACAATATCGAAGAGCACGCAAACGGGGTGAGAAAGTTCAGTTTACTTTTTCAATAGATACCCATGATCCCCGCTATGTCAAAAACCTCTGGCTCTTCCTTATCCTAACCGCCATTTTTGTATTTGTTATCGCTTATGGGGGTACGAGGGCGTATGAATCGACAGAAACTGTCTCTTTTTGCGGCGAGACCTGTCATGAAGTAATGGAGCCTCAATTTGTGACTTACCATAATTCCGCTCATGCTAAAGTAGCATGTGCTGAATGCCATATTGGTCCGGGAGCCTCTTTCTGGGTGCGTTCCAAAATTGACGGGATGCGTCAGGTTTATTCAGCGACTTTTAATAAATTCTCCCGTCCAATTGAAACACCGGTAAAAAATCTGCGTCCCGCTCAGGAGACCTGCGAAGAATGCCATTGGCCACAGAATTTTTATGGGGATAAACTGCTAACAAAAACTTACTACCGCACTGACGAAGAAAACTCCCCCTGGACAATCAGCATGAGAGTTCGTATTGGTGGTGGAAATCCTAATAAAGGAAAGCTGGAAGGTATTCATTGGCACATGCTTTCCGATAATATCGTAGAGTATGTTGCTTCGGACTATAAACGCCAGACAATCCCCTGGGTTCGGGTAATTCAGCAAAATGGTGATACCGTTATTTTCAGGAATGAAGAAGAAAAGATTCCTGAAATTGTAGAGGGAGTTGATGGTAATGTTAGGCGATTTGATTGCATGGATTGTCATAACCGCCCCAGCCATAATTTCAATCCCCCGGCTGTTTCTCTTAATCTCGCTATGAATATCGGTCGTATCCCTGATGATATCCCCTATATACGCAATACAGGTTTGGAATTGCTTAATGCAGAATATGAAACAAAACCTGAAGCTTTAAAAGCAATCGAAACCGGTTTATGGGATTTCTATAATAAGGATTATCCTGATCTCGCAGTTGAACGAGCTGATGATCTTAAAAAGACCGTAATTGAACTCCAAAAAATATATTCGGATAATTTCTTCCCTGAGATGAAGACTGATTACCGGGTCAGAGAAAACAACCTGAGTCATTTTGTAAATGACGGCTGTTTCCGCTGCCATCAGGCGAGTATGGTAAACGAAGCAGGGGAATCGATGGCTTATGATTGCAAAACCTGCCATGTGATTGTAGCTCAGGGAGCTTCTAAAGATATAAGTCAACTTGACATGAATCTGGCTGGACTGGAATTCCAGCATCCTGAGGATATCGATGAAATGTGGAAAGAGGCAAAATGTACAGAATGCCATGATTCTGAGTCAGGTTATTAATCTTAACGATAAATTATAATATCTATAATTGGGATAGGCGATAAACCTATCCCTTTTAATTTATCATCTTCACAATAATTCGTCACTTGCCAGTAGCAAACAAGTGTATTATCATTGTAACAATTAGTAATTACCATTACAGGAGTTAAAATAGATGGCTGAACAATATATATTCCACATGTATCGCGTGAATAAATTTTATGGACAAAAGCAGGTTTTAAAAGATATTAATCTGAGCTTTTACCCCGGTGCAAAAATAGGCATTGTCGGTGATAATGGTTCCGGTAAAACAACCGTTCTTCGAATAATGGCCGGTCTTGATACTGAAATTCAGGGGGAGGCATTGATTACCCCCGGTTTTACTTCGGGTATTGTTGAACAGGAACCAAAACTTGATCCCAACCTTACCGTGCGACAGACAGTCGAATCTGCTTTTAGCGAAACCAAAGCTCTGCTCGATGAATATAACCAGCTGGCTGACAGTATGGCTTCTCCGATGGATGATGATGAGATGCAAAAAGCTATGGACCGGATGAGCGTACTGCAGGATAAAATAGATACTCTTGATGCCTGGAATCTTGATCAGACAATAAACATTGCCAGCAACGCCCTCTGCCTTCCAGCAGATAACAGAATTGTAGGGACATTATCAGGCGGGGAACGACGCCGGGTTGCTCTTTGTAAAGTGTTGTTGGAACGCCCAGATCTTCTGCTTCTCGATGAACCGACCAACCATCTTGATGCCGAGACAGTAAGCTGGCTTGAAGAGCAGCTCCGTGAATACCCCGGTACAGTTATTATTGTAACGCATGACAGATATTTTCTGGATAACGTTACGAAATGGATCCTTGAGTTGGAGGGTGGCCACGGTATTCCCTGGGAAGGGAATTACACTTCCTGGCTGGAGCAAAAACTGGCTGAGTTGGTTGATGCTGAGAAAAAGGACTCTCCCCGTTCAAAGGTTTTACAAAGAGAACTAAACTGGATAAAGATGAGCCGTGGCGATCGTAATGAGATGGCCCGATCCCGTATCAGAGAGTACGAACAATTAGTGGCTCGTGAAAAAGCCTCATCCACATCAACCGGCATTGTTATTCAAATTGCCCCCGGTCCGGATCTTGGCCAGCAGGTGATTGAGTTCAATGATGTCAAAATGGGTTTTGATGATGTCAATCTGTTTGAGAATCTCACCTTTGCTGTTCCCCGATCAGGCGTGATTGGACTGGTTGGCCCCAACGGAACCGGTAAATCTACCGTTTTTAATTTGATAACCGATAAGCTTAAACCAAAAGCCGGTGAAGTTATAAAAGGTTCAACAGTGCAGCTGGCTTTTGTCGATCAGGAACGACAGTCCCTTGACGGAGAACTGAGCCTGATTGATGAGGTCGGTGAAGGAGTCGCCGATATTCCCATCGGAAACCGGACTATACCCATAAGACAATATCTCTCCCTTTTTGGATTCAAAGGCTCTTCTCAGCAGAAAAAAGCGACAGAATTATCTGGTGGTGAACGCAACCGCTGCCATCTGGCTAAAGTATTAAAAGTTGGTGGAAACGTTCTCCTTTTGGATGAGCCGACCAATGACCTTGATGTCAACACCCTGCGCATGCTTGAAGAAGCAATCCTTGATTTCTCAGGTTGCGTGATGGTAATCAGCCACGATCGTTTTTTCCTCGAC
>JBDRQG010000232.1:0-5409 GCA_043826475.1 bacterium | reverse complement strand
TTTTGATTCAATTTTTTCATAGGAAATGTTAAGGAAGCCATAGGTGATATTCAACTGATTTGTTCATGGGATCGGGTGATTCATCATGGATTCGAAATCATGTTTTAAAACCCATGAATTGCCACAACAGTTTGACAGGGGAGATTATGACACGGAGTTATACGGAGTATTGGAGTAATGGTCTTCGCGAACGATTCCGAAACTTCAGGAAGAGTGAAGCGATCTGTTCAGACCAGAGTAATGCAGTAATGAAGCACTGATCAGCACGGGTTCTTTCACCCCGTTCCACCGGGGTTCGGAATGACTCGATACACGGACAGATGCCCCAGTGATTGATTATGATGCTAATTGCTGGAGTGCGGTGTGGCGCGATACCTCTGATCTGCTGAGGCACGGCACGCCGTGCTGATACGTAGTATTCATACTTGTTGCAAGGTTAAACTTCGTAACGAGGAAAATATTTTTACAGCTATTGACTTTTATTGCCGGTATCTTTATACTTGTATTGTCTCATCTACCACGTTGTGGATTGAGTATCCGGAGCCGCCCAATAAGCGGCTCTAGCCATTTTCTGAGAACTGCTTCCATTCTTCTTCGAATGTCTTTTCCCGCTTGGAATGTACAACGTAGGCGCTTTTGAGCAGATAATAGTCTCTACGTTTTGCCAGAATTACGACATATTTGCTATCTTTTCAATCCTTCGCACTTTTAACGAAGTTAAACTTAGTAATGAGAAAATAAGATCATGAATACATGGGATATACGACACCCTCTTCCGGCTTTTCAGGGTATTCCGGATGATATTCCCTGATCGCTTCCCACTCCCAGGCATCCATGACTGTATCACCATCGCAATCTTCATAGGGACACAATTGAAGATCGTCAACTAGACGATATTGTCCGCTTTTGTAGGTTCGTTCACAATGAATACAATACAGAAATCCGGAAGGATCTTCATCCGGGTAACATTTTTGTCTGTCAGCTGTCATTTCCTAACCCTCTTTAAAAAACAGACTTACGCTTAAACAAACTATGTATTCGCTTTAATATAATCTATAGCAGTTTCTTCACCCTGCTCAATTGCAATTTCCACTGCCCGCTTAGCTAGTTCCAGAAGCTGTTCTGACTGTTTTTCCAATTTTTGAGATAATCGAATTTCTTTTGATATTTCTTCCTGAACATCTTTACTTATTTTTGGTATTGGAAGATTTAGTACATCTTCATCCCTGATAACCGGATATTGAGTACCAATATTAAATTTTAGTAGCCAATCTCTATATATGCTTGTTCGTAATATTACTTTTAAGGTTTCATTGGAAAAGACAGAATCAGTTCGCTCTCTTAGTACGGTAAATGCTCCTGAGACAATAAGATTCTCTGCATCGAAATCTATGATTGTAACTGCTCCTCTATACGGTCTGACTTTTGAAATTAATAAATCACCCCTTTTAACTTCCTTTTTAGCATTTGCTGGTAGATTGGGAGTTTCAATTAAATTGCACACAGAGGTCCCATCACCCACATTTACGTCGCTGATTTCGATGTAATTATAACTGAGTTTATCTTTTTGAGAACTATCATTTACTAAAGTATATTCCTGATCAATTGTTGTAGAGCCTGAAGAACAATTTTTAATTATCCTTTCATAATCTTCATACTTCTTCTGGTAATACTCCGCATCCAACCTGCCTGTTGCCACAAACGAATCATTGAATTGTTTTATATTAACAGGATCTTTGCTGGGCTTAAAATCCCTTAAACCAATGGTTTCTAACAAAAGGGCTTCGGCTTGAGTATAGGTTTTCTCAGATTCATTACTTTTAGAAAATGCATTGGTTACTATTTCTTCAATTTTATTTGAAAATAAAACGGAAAATGATGGGATTAATAATTGGTCAAAGTCTTCTAGAATTAAACCTGTTTGGCCACTACCGCGCCTATACTTTTGAATTTGATTTTGACCAAAATAAGATTTGAGATATACTGCGACAAGTTCAGATTTAATTGACTTTGGACGCAAAATAGCCAGTTTACAACTACAGGTAGCTTTCTGATTAGTTCTTACAAGAGACAAGTTTCCAATGATAGCACCTACAATCGATATTAATACATCTCCCTTATGTAGGTGAGAGCGTCTCATATGAGGCCATTTAAAAACAGTTTCGGATATTTTTAAAGGTTGAGATGTTTGCTCGATAAAAAAATTGTAAATATCACCACCTCGATAGTAAGGAATACCAACTTCCGTAAAATAGTCACTAATTGACATGTGGTTCCCATCAGATACTTTAACGAAATCAGTCAATGGTTTGGGATTTTTCTTTTCAATTCTTTTAAGAATTTCAAGATTTGATTTTGAATAAAATTCAGAATCTAATCTTTGGGTTCGCTCCAACTCTGACTTTAAAATCTCTGTTATTTCCAGCCCTTCCAATAACGCCCGATAGCGGACTTCATTGAAAGGGCGTGTCAGAAAAAACTTAGTGTCTCTTTGCTGGCAAACTCTGCGAAGGCTTCGGCAATACCATCCTGTGTCATACCCTCATGATTGAACAGGTCATGCTTGACTACCCGGTGGCCATGTACATCTAGCAAGTATTCATCCAGGTCTTTGGGGGTTGTCTGATAGGATTCAAGCGGATCGCTGGTTTGTCCAGGTTTTACTGGCTCAGTCTGTTTATCGGGATAATCTTTGACTCTCAGAAATATTTTTTCACCGCTGGTGTCCTTGCTGGGTTCCTGCATGGTGGCAAAGAAGATGGGGTAGTCCTCTTTTTTTGGACAAAGTGGTCCTTTATCGGGATTATCATTCCATTTCTGGACAAACAGAACACTAGTCTTTGTTCCGGTGTGGGGTTTGAAAACATTGCCGTGCAAACCGACCACTGCCAGAATCCGGCAGCGTTCCGCAATAAAATCCCGGATGCGTTTATCACTGCTGTTGTTAAAGCGCCCCTGGGGTAATACAATCGCCATCCGTCCGCCGGGCTTCAGGAAATCCAGGTTCCGTTCAATAAACAGAATGTCCCGGCCGGTCTTATTCTGAAGTCTTCCTTTTTCATTTTTACCCAGTTCATATTTCGCAAGCAGCCGACTTTCCTTAATATCTCCGGCAAAGGGCGGATTTGCCATGAGTATATCGAATTGAAAATCACGGTTACTGTTTTTTTCTGTTCTGAGTTTCTTCAGTTTCTTCCAGCCTTCGAAATAGACCTCCTGCCAATCCTCATCGCTGATCTTTTCGTCCCAGCGTTCCCAGTCCAGCGTATTCATGTGCAGCACATTGGTTTGACCATCTCCGGCAATCAGGTTCAACGTTCGACCGACCCGGACAGCTTTTTCATCAAAATCGATGGCAAATACATTATCATTAACGTAATCGACACAGCGTGGTGGCTTTTTTTCCAGAGTAAACAGGTGGCTTTTATCTAAGCCCATCTCTTTCAGAATGGTTTCCCAGACATGAAACATGGTATGCACCGGAAAGCCACAACTACCGGAAGCAGTGTCGATCATGGTTTCATGCTCTTTAGGGTTGAGCATTTTTACTGCCATATCAATTACATAACGGGGTGTAAAATATTGTCCTTTTTCACCCTTACTGCTTTTATTGATCAGGTACTCAAAGGCTTCGTCCACTACATCAAGGTTCGAGTTGAATAGCCTGACGGCTTCGAGTGTACCGATACAGACCGCCAGATGTGATGGAACTAGTCCAATTTTTGAATCCGGCGGGAATATTCCTTCCCACTTCTTCTTGGCTTTTTCAAACAGAGAGCCGATGACGTCTCTCAGTTCTGTTTCGGTATAGCCATAATCTTTGAATTCCAGGAAACGTTTTCTGTCTCTGCCACTTTCAAGCTCATCGTAAAGTTTAGTGAATATCAGTTTAAAGAGTTCTTCGAAAACGTCCACACCGGCATTTGCCAGCACTTCATCTTCCATATAGAGAATTAAATCTTTGAGGGATTTCTTCTCTTTGGTGAGTTTATCTTCCCGGATGAGATCGTCAATCGTCCATCGTTCATGCAAAATATCGGAGAGTTTCTGATTGGTGTTTGGAATATCGGGGATTGGTTTGAAATAATTGGGGTCTTTACGATGGAATTTTGAAATCGAATTACCATTCGTCCAGACACCAATCGGCGCTCCTGTGGCATTACAATATCCTCTTAACTGGTCAATGCCTTCTTTCTCTTTCGGCTTTTTAATTTCCGCAATGATAAAGGGCGCGGTCGTCTGGTCCTTATCGAATATAACAATATCCGCCCGTTTTTTCTCACGCCCAAAGGAAACCGGGTACTCCAACTCAATTCGTTCCAATTGATAGCCGTAATCTTCATTTAATACCATCATGTACAGCTGCCGGATGACCTCTTCCGGAGTAAGCCTGATCTCTTTTTTACGTTTGAGGCAGTTAACATAAGGAAAAAACTGTTCTCTGACTGATTTCATTATGATATTTGCTTCGAGCTTTGCGATTTTGTCCTGGCTGAACTGAGTCAGTTTATAATTGGAGTCTTTTAAAATTTCTGATAACAACATATAAGTTCTCGTTATTGATTTTTAATTCAAATACCTTGTCTTTTCCATGCGATAGTGCTCAATTGCAATAGTTCGAAAAGATTTGAGGACATTTAATTGCCTGTTAATCCCTATTTAATGTACCGTTAATATACAAAATTGATTGAAAGAATGAATATTAAAATTGTTACAAAATTCCAGCATTATGACTATATTAGGATAACTATGATTTTATAATCCCCAGTCGCCATCCGTTGTCTTCCAGAAACTCATCGAGTGTCATGTGGGGAACAGTAAAGGCATCGCAGACCGCCGGAATCTTAATGGCGGATCGGGGACTTTCCCGGCTGACGACGTAATATTCTTTATTCTGGCCGAATAGTGAATTTTCCTGATTTTTTTCCATAGCCAGGGCGATGATCCAAGGGTCCGCCTGGTTTTTCTCTTTATTCGGATCGATCAGTTTGTCAAACCGCGCTAGGATTTGGCTGACGGTAACAAACTGATTTTCCGTGATATTCATAAAATATTTTTCCCGGTCTTTTGCCCATTTTCCCAGAAAGTCAGGATTAAACTCGTTATAAACGAAAATGTGGGAGATCAGCCGGCCGGACAGAAACAGATGATCCAGCTCCTCCCAGATATCCGGCATCGGTATAAAACCGTGTATCCGGTTCAATCCGATAAAAATGCTGGAGTCAAAGCAATAGACTTTTTCCTTCGGTTCATTCATGGGCGGCGATATACGAGTATCCTAAGCCGAGGACATCGGAAGCCGACAGATAGTCGATTTTATTTTCACAGACTGCATTGATAACAAGGTTGTAGAATTTATTTCCCCGTTTAATAAAGAAATTGGAAGAAGACTGGAGGCTATTTCGTTGA
>JBDRQG010000231.1:0-39702 GCA_043826475.1 bacterium | reverse complement strand
TGAGCCCAGCGAGCTACCAACTGCTCCACCCCGCGATCAATTTTCAATGTATCTTTTCGCGTGATTCTCGCCGTCTATAAAGAGCCCAGCGAACTACTCCCGATATATCGGGACTCCACCCCGCGATCAATTTATAAAATAGTCATTTGTAAATAGCGGTGGTAATATGCGCATTTTTTTTATCAAATTCAAGTGCCATTTTTAATCCTTTTAACTATTCTCCGATTACCTTTATCAGGTAACGTTTGGGGCGTTTCCCATCAAATTCACCATAAAATATCTGTTCCCAGGGACCAAAATCCAGTCGCCCATTGGTAACAGCAACCACAACTTCCCTTCCCATGATCTGTCGTTTCAGATGGGCATCGGCATTGTCTTCAAAACCATTGTGATGGTACTGAGAGTGGGGTTTTTCCGGCGCCAGTTTTTCCAGCCAGGTTTCGTAATCCTGGTGCAGACCGGATTCATCATCATTGATAAATACGCTTGCCGTAATATGCATCGCATTTACCAGGCATAGTCCTTCTTTGATGCCGCTCTCATGAACAATGTCTTCCACTTCCGGCGTAATGTTGATGAATGCCCTTCGGCGGGGAACATTCAGAGTCACATGTTTTGTCAAAGATTGCATTAGTTACCTTTCGTATATAGTCGTTTTATTAAATATCCGATATTTTAAAACTCAATTGAAAATTTAAAATAGCCCTGCAACAAATACGAGGCTATTTTTTTTGTTTATTGTGGATTACAGTTTAACTAGCTTGCTCAATCGCCCAATCGAGTGCATCCTGTAATAACTCTTGCGGAGGTTCCTTGATATATCCCTCATCCATTAATGTTTTCGTCATGGTACGGGAATATATGATACCCTCTTTAGACTTTTGGAAAGCCTCTTCTCTGGTAATTTCTTTCCTTGCAACGCCATCTTTAATAGCCTGCATCGCTACATCGGCTGTTTCAGTCTGAAATACCCCAAATTCTTCCATAGTCGGAACGATGTTATTCGGATCAATACCTCTATTTTCTGCATAATTTGCCAGGGATTTAGCGGCTGTGATTGCCATATTGTCGGTTACTTTTTTAGCTCTTACTAGCAAAGCGCCTTTCAGAATACCGGGAAATCCCAGTGAATTATTGATCTGGTTCGGAAAATCGCCACGTCCGGTTGCAACAATATATGCTCCGGCCTCTTTCGCAGCATAGGGGTAAATCTCCGGGACCGGGTTTGCACAAACAAAAACAATCGATTTATTGGCCATTGACCGAATCCATTCGGGTTTCACTACATCTGGACCCGGTTTAGACAGAGCAATCAGGACATCGGCGCCTTTACAGGCTTCGGTAAAATCACTTATGCATTTTGGATTTGTTGATTGACAAAGTTCCCATTTGCGATAGAATCTTGGATCAGATTTAATATCTTCCCTGTTTTTATGCAATCCGCCCGTAGAGTCAAACATAATTATATTACCAGGATCTCCACCAGCTGTAGTGATTAACCTTGCTATTGTTGTATTGGATGCTCCGGCACCTAACATGGTAATTTTAACATTGGAAATCTTTTTATTAACTAATTTCAATGCATTAATCAATCCGGCTAAAGTGACACAAGCAGTTCCCTGAGCGTCATCATGCCAAACCGGAATATCACATTCTTCACGCAGTGTATCCAATACTTTATAACAATTCGGCTGAGAAATATCTTCTAAATTAATTGCTCCGAAACTATGCTGAACCATTTTTACAAAATCAATAATCTTCTGGGGATCATTCTCACCCTTCTCGTTTCGACTATCAATACAAAGCGGAACAGCATCAACACCACCTAAATATTTCATCAGGAATGCCTTGCCTTCCATTACGCCTAATCCGCCGGCAGGAGTACAGTTTCCATCACCTAACACTCTCGTTGAATCACTTACAATACCGACGAGATTGCCCCTATTTGACAATTCAAAAGATGTATCATTATCATCCCGAATCGTCGTTGATATTTTTGACACGCCAGGTGTGTACCAGACATTAAACCAATTAAATCCAAATACACCGGCTTTAGGTGCAGTCTGAATTTTTCCACCGTAAAATTTGTGCGCCGATTCAGATAATTTTTTTAGAAATAATGTCTTTGCTTTGGCAATTTGTTCTTCCGAAAAATTATCCGGAAATACCTCGTTTAGGTTCTTTAATCGTAAATCAATTTTTTCCATTTTTGCCCTTCAAAATTTTGCTGATAACTTCAATGTTAACTTAACATGAATTCAAAATATTAATATTTAAGATACTATAAACTGGAGCAATTTAATGCACAGATATCAGATTTACCATTATTAAAAAGGTGGAAAATTAGTAATAGTTTCAAAATACTCAGTCGCCGGTTTATGCTTTGGATTAAGTTCTAATACTTTTTTAAATAATTCCAGCGCCCTATCGATGTTATATTTACGCATATAACAAATTCCTAAGTGAAAATAGGCTGAGACGTGTTTCGGATTGTCCTTAATCAAGAGATCGAAATTTTTAATTGCCTCGTCATATTCACCTCTTGCCTTACAGGCAATTCCCAAATGATAATTTATAATAGATGATTCTGTGGTTTTTTCTAAGAGTTTTTTATAGCATTCAATACTTTTCTCCTCTCTCCCTATATGATAATAGCACAAACCCATCCAGTTATACGCCATATATAATTCTGTATTATCCTTTTCGATCTGTTTGAAAATTTCAATGGCCTTATCGAAATGGGCGGCACGATATTGTGAAATTCCCAACCGGTACAAAGCAAAACAATAATTCGGCTTCAATTCTACAACTTTTTGATATGCTTTAATTGAATCATGCATGCTACCAAGTATATAATGTAAATTACCCAGATTCATCAATGCCGGAATATAATCCGGGTTAATCTCCAGTATTTCATAATACTGTCCAATTGCCTTTTTCAGTTTTCCTTCACATTTATTTAGCTCAGCTTGCTCCATAAGTTCGTATATCTTTTCCATTTTTTATTCCTCCATTACATATTTTCTACTATTTTCTTCCCAAATTCAGAAGTTCTGAGCATAACCGCTCCTTTCATCTGACGTTCCAAATCATAAGTAACTGTTTTATTAGAAATAGTTTTTTCTAAAGCAAACTCAATTAAATCAGCTGCTTCATTCCATCCCAGATATCGAAGCATCATTACACCGGAAAGAATCAACGAACTGGGATTCACCTTATCCATCCCGGTATATTTTGGAGCCGTTCCATGAGTTGCTTCAAAAAGAGCCATTTCATCTCCGATGTTTGCACCGGGGGCAAGACCGAGTCCGCCAACCTGGGCAGCGCAAGCGTCGGAGAGATAATCTCCATTCAGATTTGGTGTGGCAAGCACACTATATTCGTCGGGACGGAGCAGCACTTGCTGAAACATCTGATCCGCAATTCTATCCTTGACCAGAATTTTTCCTTCGGGCATTTTACCATTATAATCATCCCATAATTCCTGCTCAGTTACTATTTTTCCCCGGTATTCGCTTATTGCACATTCATATCCCCAATCACGAAATGCCCCTTCCGTGAATTTCATTATGTTTCCTTTGTGAACCAGAGTTATATTGGGTTTATTATGTTGAATCGCATAGTCTATTGCTTTCCGCACCAATCTCTTTGTACCGGTAACGGATATTGGTTTTATCCCAATACCACTGTCTCTCCGGACACTTTTACCCAATTTATCCTTTAAAAACTCAATTAACTTAATTGCATCTTCTGAATCCTTCTGAAATTCAATACCCGCATATACATCTTCGGTATTTTCTCTAAATACGATTATATCTAATTTTTCGGGCTGTTTTACAGGACACGGAACTCCCTGATACCATCTCACAGGTCGGACGCAGGCGTAAAGATCCAGTTTTTGACGTAATCCGACATTTAGAGAGCGAAATCTTGGCGTGATAAATTTTGAACCACATTTTATACATTTCTCCGGGCGTTTTCCATTGATTCCGTCCTGTTCTTTGGAACATTCTAAACAGACATAATCGAATTTTCCAACTGGTGTTGTCAAAGGTCCTTTAATAGCGACTTTGTACTCCTTAATCGCTTTTAAAGAATCTTCCGGTAAAATATCATCGTTACCATATTTTTTTAAAGCGGATAAACCGGCATGAATTTTAAACCATTCTATGCTTTTTTTGCCGTTATATGCCTTCTCTACAGCAGCATCGATAACATTTTTCGTCGCACTCCAAATATCTGGGCCGATTCCATCACCCTCAATAAAGGGAATTATTGGATTATCAGGAACAGATATTTGACCGGCTCTAAATTCCACTTTCTCTCCATTTTCAGGTATTTTCAATTTTTGATATTCCAATTTTACCTCCTTTGAATAATTATATTTTTAGAATTCGATATTAATAAATCTCCGGCGTTTTTCCTACCTATTACTCTTCAACCTGTAATGTCAAATATTTCACAAATCGATATGAATATCCTACTTCACCAGCTCTAACAGCCAATCAGTTGAAACAGATTTAGGTCTCTCAATCGAAAGCCCTAATGCTCGCGACCAAACCAATTGTGTAAGAACACCAATAGCTCTTGACACACCAAAAAGTACCGTATAAAAATCATATTCCGTGACGCCATAATAGACCTGTAAACATCCGGAATGAGCGTCTACATTTGGCCAGGGATTTTTTGCTTTGCCATGTTCTAATAATATATCAGGTGTAATCTCATAAAGTAAACTTACAACCTGAAAAATTTCGTCATCCGGTAGATATTCGAAAGCAAATTCACGTTGGGCTTTATATCTTGGATCAGTTGTTCGTAATACAGCATGCCCATAACCAGGAATTACCTGACCACTATTAAGAGTATCCCATAGAAATTTCGAAAGTTGTTCTTTCGTTGGAACGCCACCGCCAAGTTCTTCTTTGACATTCATGATCCAACGTAATACTTCCTGATTTGCGAGCCCATGTAATGGTCCAGCAAGGCCGTCAATTCCTGCCGAAAGTGAGTAATATGCGTCAGAAAGAGCCGATCCGACCAGATGAGTAGTATGAGCGCTGACATTTCCACTTTCATGATCGCTGTGAAGAACGAGATAAAGCCGCATCAACTCTTGGTATTCCGGATTTTCTACTCCCATCATATGCGCAAAATTTGCCCCCCAATCCAGTGATGAGTCTGCTGTAATCTGATCGTTTTTCTTATATGACCTTCGATAAATATAAGCTGCAATGGATGGGAGTTTAGCCAACAAGTTCATTACATCTTCATACATTGGATCCCATAAATCATACTTCGATATTCCCTCTCTATATCTTTCAGAGAAAACCGAATCCTTCTGAAGCGATAGAATACCTGTTGAAAATTGAGTCATTGGATGCATATCTGTTGGTAAAGCATCTAATATTTTCATCAAATAATCCGGTAATTTAGAACGCTGTTGCCATTCTTCCGTGATTTCTTTTACATCATTTTCGGAAGGTAATTCTCCGATTAACAATAAATAAAAAAGACCTTCGGGAAGTGGCTGTTTCCCACCCGGTGCTTTGGGTAACTTTTCACACAGTTCCGGAATAGTATAACCTCTAAAACGGATACCTTCCATCGGGTCAAGGTTGGAAGTATCACAAACAAGACATTTTACTCCTCTAATTCCGCCAAGCGCCTGCTGAATTGTTACCTCTGAAATGACATGACTTCCATGTTCCTTAATCAATGTTCTGACACGATCACGCATCGGATCGAATTTCTCTTTGAGCTTTTCCTTCAATTTCATAATTCTTCCTTTCTTAAGTAATACTTTAATAAATCACTGTAATTTTTAATTTTAGAAATATTCCATAATATTTTATCTATTTTTCTTAATGTAAGATAATAAACCACCTAAACTGATAATTTCAATATCTCTTTTAGATAATGTGTATCTTAACTGAATTTTCTGACCTTTTGTCTTATTATTAACAGTAATTGGTTCATTCGCTTCCAAAGAATTAATTATATTTTCTAATTCTAATATATCTTTTTGTTCTAGATTTTCATAATCATCTTCATTCGTAAATTCTAATGGCAAAATCCCAAAGTTAATTAGATTAGAGTAATGAATTCTTTCAATAGATTTTGCAATTACCACTTTTACCCCTAGATATGCAGGACAAATTGCCGCATGTTCTCGTGATGATCCCTGCCCATAACTCAGACCCGCTACAATTATGTTTGCCTTCTGAACTTTTTTATTTTTCAAACAACGTTCCGGGAATGTGGGATCAACCGGTTCAAATACAAATTCAGAATATTTGGGAATATTTGAGCGATATTTCAAGCGTACGCCCGCCGGCATTATATGGTCAGTCGTAATTATATCACCGACTTTAAGCATTACTTCGCCATTTATATTTTGCACAAGTGGTTCTCCTTTAGGAGGATTACCAATATTCGGACCTCGATAAATTTCTACTTTTTTATCAGTTATTTTCGGAGGAATAATCATACTGTCATCAATAAAAAATCTTTCAATTTTTGGAATTTCTGGCGGCTCTTGCCCTAATTCTCTTGGATCCGTAATAATTCCGGTTATTGCACAAGCGGCGGCTGTTTCCGGGCTTGCAAGATAAACATTCGCAGAAATTGTTCCTGAGCGTCCCTTAAAATTACGATTGTTTGTTCGAATCGAAATGGCATTTGTAGAAGGCGCAAAACCATTACCAATACAAAATCCGCAGGCAGATTCCATAATTCGAGCACCAAAATCGACTAAATCGGTCAATGCACCATTTTCAGTCATCATCCGTAAAACCTGTTTGGAGCCGGGTGCTACCGCAAAGCTGATATTCGGAGGTAATTTCCTGCCTTTAACCATTCCGGTAACAGTCATTAAATCTTTGAAAGAAGAATTCGTGCAACTACCCAGGCATACCTGCTCGACTTTTTTTCCTTTTAAATCTTTTACTAAACTAATATTCCCGGGACTATGAGGTGTTGCAAGTCTTGGTTCGAGAGTGCTTAAATCTATATCGATAATTCTGTCATATTCAGCGTCAGGATCCGCTTTCAGTTCTATCCATCCACCCTCTCGTTCCTGAGCTTTTAGAAAAGAATAGGTTATTTCATCACTAGGAAATATTGAAGATGTAACACCTAACTCTGCTCCCATATTAGTAATTGTAGCTCTTTCAGGAACACTAAGAGTTTTAACTCCCGGACCGCCATATTCCACAACCCAAGCTACATTTCCTTTTGTTGTTAATAGTTCAAGGACATAAAGGATAATATCTTTGGCAGTTATCCATTTTGATAGTTTTTTGGTAAGGTTAATTTTCAAAACTTTGGGATAGGTAATGTAAAAAGGTAGTCCCGCTAAAGCACAAGCGACATCCAATCCACCTGCTCCAATCGCAAGCATTCCAATTCCTCCGCCGGTAGGTGTATGACTATCGGAACCGAGTAATGTTTTTCCCGGAAGCCCAAACCTTTCCAAGTGAACCTGATGACAAATACCGTTGCCTGCTCTGGAATAATAAATTTCATATTTTTCTGCAATCGTTTGTAAATATTTGTGGTCGTCGGCATTTTCAAAACCCATTTGGCCAGTATTGTGATCAACATAGCTCACAGAAAGTTCTGTTTTTATTTTGGAAATTCCCATCGCCTCAAATTCTAAATAGGTCATTGTACCGGTGGCATCCTGTGTCAATGTCTGGTCAATTTTTACCGCGACAATCTCACCATATTCCATTTCACCGCTGACAAGGTGATTTGCTATCACCTTCCGGACAATATTCTGGCCCATATTTACCGTTCCTTCATATTAATATATAATCTCAACAACTTATCCAAACCTTCTTAATTAGGGACAAATATTGCTACTCCAAATTCATTCAACAACTTGTAAAGCATATACTAATTTCCCAAGCAGTGCTGGTTTCGATAATATATCCGATGACTTCAAAAACTCACAGCGTTGCTCAAAACGATCTTTTATTAATGCTCTATATCCTTCTGGATTGGTGCGCTTATATGGATTATATTTTTCATAATAACCTGGAAGTAACTTATCGATAGATTCTTTTGTAGGAATCATCGCTCCAGGTAATAATTTCCAATCTTCCCACTCAATTTGGTCCATCAAAATACCAGTGTGAATTGTAAGCGAAGTCTGGAGTTCAATATTTTCCAATTGCTCATCAGAGGATTTCCAGTATCCTGATGAATTGAAAGTGTAACAATCTGCACCTGTTTCTAACACTTTTAGAAATGCCTCGACATCTTTATAAAGTTCATAAACTCTAAAAGGATTTGCAAATGGTTCAAAAACTAATTTTGTTAATTCTTCCTCTGTTACATTTTCGGCTCTGCTTCTTTTTGTTATTAATGCCGCTCCCATCGCAACAGCAAGATATTTATCTTTATATTTTAGTACAGGCGGTAAAATTGAATCTTTCATGAGCCAGACTAACGCCTTAGGAAAACTACACCTATCCACCCATTTACCTAGAAGGTCGCGATCGAATAATGCTCGCCCATTTGCCTGGCGAATATCTCGCCCTAGAGGAACTAATTTTCCATCATTTTTTGTCAAAGCATGATTCATTACCGCTAGACAGTATTCCCAATCGGGATGATTTGAGTCTCTACTATCTGTTTTATCAAAAAGTGCCGGTTCCCATACCCGACAGACTTTATCCTTAGTGTCAATCTGAAATGCGTCATCATGAAGAGTCGCTTTTTTGAAGCCTGCAGGTAATGTACCTCCATTATCATGTGAATTTGTATGAGAAGATTTCCCAGTTCCCGAAAGTCCGAAAATTGCAATAGATTTCTTCCCTAATTCTCTATACTTTTTTTCATCACATAGTCTAAAATCAATCTCTTTTATACCGCCATGACAGGCAGCCATTCCCAATCGCATTCCGGATGTCCAAGCAAGAGTAAGTGTTCCTTTTTTACGTTCACCAAAATAGCGCATTCCCAAATTAAAAATCACATTATGCTTCTCGTCAACCAGGGCAAGTTGTGGCGCACCAACATTATGATAATAGGGGTCATCACATGTCCAATCATTAAATGCTACAATTATTATATCCTGAATCGGCAAGGATTTACTATTTTTATACTTTTCCGATAATTCAAGTGGATTAAAATTTGACAACCAGTTAAACACATTGCTTGCGTCAGATGTTGATGTAACAAAAGTCGCCTTTATCATTAAATCAGGGTCCAAACCTATCACTGCTTCTGCTTTTATAAGGTCATAATACTCAAGCTGATATATTGCTTCTCTAATATCACCTTCAACCTTTTTCTTTTCTGCTACAGGAATTCGATTATAAAATCTCCTCGCTTTTGCAGTTCTACCAATAATTTTACCATGACAATCATTTAGGACCTTTGCTCCTTTTGGCAGTCCAAAAAGGGCCGCGGTTTTAGAGTAAATCTCTAAGTCTGTTTCTGATACCCCAGGTTGATTTTTTGCCAATTCATAAGCTTCAGCAATGTTTATCTTTCGCACTTTTGGATTTAAAAGTACTGTTTCAGCAATTGCCCGAAGTGGAGACATTTCAGTTAAATCTTTGTAATACTTATCACTTGGTAAACTTGACATATTTTATTTTCTTCCTTTTTAATTAAAAAAATTTCATCACAATTGAAATTACAAATGGTATTTAATTATTTATTGGTAATCAGAAAGCATAGGAACGGTTACGCTTCCATCCATCATAAATAAAATTTGGGCATTTTCACCTTTAAGTTCTAAGGCACTATCTATGGCAACCTGAAGAGAATTAAAAGGTTTGATAAAAACTTTCTGTAAGACATCATGCGGGAGATCTGTAATGCCCCACATCTGTGCCCACAGTCCGATTTCAGCCATCTTGGCCGCCTTATGGTAACCGACTACATACTCTTTCTCTATCTTCTCAAAGACTTCCTTCGGGGAACCACAAGAACTCATAAGATTAACAAATGTCTCGTGACCAATACCATGTCGACATTTTGAAACAAGTATTAGAATTCCATCTTTCTTTAACGCCAATTTTGCATTGTCAATGGCTTTTTGAGATTGGTATAAATCTATGTCCATAGGAAATTTGGCGATAGAAACAACAATATCCACTTTTTCTTTTATTTTTACTACAAAAACATCATTCGCTTTTTCAATTGCTGCGGTGAATGAATCATTAATATTTCCAGATGTTGCTGAATAAATGTTATGATCCATATCGAGGATTGTCATTATTGCAAAAATATCTTTCTTGACCGTCTTCAAAGCATCGATCATATCCTCATGGACAGGATTGCCCTCTAATGCAAGGCTTTTAGCTTTTGGACTTAGAGCTAGTTTATGATTCTGTTCAATCGTTTTATATGAAGCAATACCGGGTAAAAATGACTTCCGCCCACCTGTATATCCAGCAAAATAGTGCGGTTCAACGGATCCGATGATGACAATCTTATCCGCATCGACACCTATTTTATTCACAAGCATCTCGGTTCCATTTTTCGACGTTCCGAGATATACCATATCTTCTTCTTTTTTTGAATCGTGAGCATAGATTATATCTTTGAATTCCTGATATTGCTTCCCGAAAATTTGAACATACTCATCTTCAGTCGGAGCTCGATGAATTCCTGTCGCAACAATAAATTTTATGTTATAATCCTTAATATCATCATAGATAATATCTAATACTTTTGCTGTAGGAGTAGGACGTGTTGCATCATTTACGATAAACAGAACATCTTTGGAATCTCTTAGAAAATCATGGAAATTTTTTGAATTGATAGGATTTGATACAGCATTCTGAATCGTTTTCTTCTCATTTCCAACCGGGACTTTATTAGGATTTACAATTTCAGAAACAAATTTATCATCTATATTTATATCTATTATTTCATCTTTTCCATAAGGAACTTTAACTACCATTTGGATTTCTACTCAATATCCGTCTGATTATGCCCTGTTTTAAACAACGAATAAATTCCATATCTTTGTTCCAGAGTTAGCTGCTTGTATGAATCCATTTGTGCACCTCATGTTTTGCGGAAAAAGCAGTAAAAATGATACAGAAGTTTGGCTGCAGTTCCAAATTATTCCTGAGTTGCACTTAATCGTTAAATTCACATAATATTTTAAATTAATTTATCCAATTATAAAAGAAATTTTAAATCTGTAACTGTACCAAAAAAATCAACAAAATGGCTGATGAAATATAACATTCCCCTGAATTTTTTTAAGAAAAGCAACCACTTCTGGAAGACCAAACCTAAAATATCATGTTATAAGAGAAATTTTCTTAGGTTGAGTCTTCTGAAAGCTATTTCCCTATCTTATCCTAAAATACTATTTATTATCAACAATTATTAAAGATTTATTGTGATTTTGAAATCAATCAAAAATTAATTACCTAATTTACTTTAGCTACTACTTTATGAAGTTCTGGGTTCTTTTCACACTCATTCTCAAATTCACTATCACGAAGTGAATTTCTGTAATACGGCGATTGGAATCTGTAAGTATATCTTACCTTATTACCCCTCGATTTTTCGTAAAGAGCTACAACATCTTCTATAAAGACTCTTTCTTCATCTGTTGGAATTACATAAATCTTTACCTTGGAATCCTCAGCGCTGATATCACATTCTGCATTTCTTGTCTTTGCAATCTTATTTTTGTTTTTATCATATTTGATTCCCATAAAATCCAAACCATCCAGAGCCCTTGCCCTTATAATATCGCACATCTCACCAGCTCCTGCTGTAAAGACGATAGCATCAACACCACCTATTGCCGCTGCGTAGGCACCAATATATTTCCTAATTCTGTATGTCTCAATATCAAGTGCAAGTTTAGCTCTCTCATCGCCTCTCTCGGCTGCCTCGATTACTTCACGTCTATCACTATATTCACCTGTTATACCCAGGATACCGGACTTTTTATTAAGTATTGAATTCATCTCATTGGCTGAATAGCTCTCCTTATTCATTATATAGAAATCAATAGCTGCATCATGGTCTCCAGCTCTCGTCCCCATCACCAATCCTTCTAAAGGTGTAAATCCCATACTTGTATCAAAAGATATCCCATTTTTAACTGCATTCAAAGACACACCATTCCCAATGTGACATATGATAAGATTACATTCAAAAGGATCTTTTCCCAGGAGAACCGATGCTCTTCTTGAAACATACAAAAGTGATGTACCGTGAAATCCGTATCTTCTTATTTTATATTTCTCATACCATTCATAAGGCAGAGCGTACGTAAATACATATTTAGGCATTGTTTGGTGCCATGCTGTATCCATAATTGCCATATGTGGAACATTAGGTAACAACTCTTTTGCTGCTTCTATACCAAGTATATTTGGTGGATTATGAAGTGGAGCCAAATCCGCTAACTTCTTAAATTCCTCAACGACTTCATCGGTTATAATAACAGATTTAGCAAACCTCTCACCACCATGAACAACACGATGTCCAACTGCGGATATTCCCACAAGGTCCTTGATTACACCCTCTTTTGGAGATGTAAGCATTTCAATAATGAGTTTTATCGCCTCGCTATGTGTTGGACATTCGCTTTCGACCCTAACATTATCCCGTCCAGAAACTTCCTGTATGCAAAAGCTGCCCTTACTTGTTACTCTTTCAACAATTCCAGTAGCAATAGTTTCCTTTTTGTTCCAGTCATATAACCTATATTTCACAGATGAGCTTCCGCAATTAAGGCATAATATAATCATTCCGTCTCCTGTTTTTTAGGCATTTTTATAAAACCACCTTTCATTAATGACTCAGTTTCTTCCCGGGCAAGTTTTATCATGATTTCCGCTTTCTTATACAATTCCTCTCTTGACATAATTATTCTGGCAACACCTTGTTCGATTGCTTTCATTCCCACAGCAGCCGCTTCTCTTGGATAAACTTCCCATTCATCCATACTGGGGATTATGTACTCTTCTGAAAAACCTTTATCTTCAGCACATTTTGCGAGCTCGTAAGCTGCCGCTATACACATCTCATCTGTTATTGTTTTTGCCATTACATCAAGAGCTCCCCTGAATATTCCAGGAAATCCCAGAGAATTATTGACCTGATTAGGAAAATCCGATCTTCCGGTCGCAACTATTTTTGCACCAGCTTCTTTTGCTTCCCAGGGCCATATCTCTGGAACAGGATTAGCACATGCAAAAACTATTGCATCGTTTGCCATGCTCTTAACCCACTCCGGTTTTATTGTACCTGGTCCGGATTTCGACAAAGCAATACAGACATCCGCACCCTTCATTGTTTCTGAAATACCGCCTCTTCTTTTTTCTATGTTTGTTATTCTACAGAACTCATACCTGGGATCCGTCTCTTTAAAATCCGTTCTTTCAGAATGAAGAGTACCGTTTATATCACACATTATTACATTTTCCGCAGGAATTCCGGCGGCAATCATCACTCTTAAACAGGCTGTGTTAGCTGCACCTGCCCCAACCATTGCTATTTTTACATTATTCAATTTTTTCCCGACAAATTTTACAGCATTAATAAGACCTGCCAGGGTTATCGCAGCGGTCCCCTGCTGGTCATCATGCCATACCGGTATCCTTGCCTTTTTTCTAAGTTCGTCAAGTATGTAAAAGCATTTTGGCTGAGCTATATCCTCCAGGTTTATTCCACCGAATGAAGGTTGGAGCAAAAGTGTAGTTTCTATTAGCTTCTCCGGATCTTTTGTGTCGAGGCAGATAGGAAACGCATCAACACCACCTAAATATTTAAAAAGGATTGCCTTTCCCTCCATAACGGGCAGACTAGCTTCGGGACCTATATCGCCAAGTCCTAAAACTCTTGTTCCATCAGATACAACTGCAACAAGATTACCCTTACTTGTATGCTCATAAACTTTTTGCGGATTCTTGTTAATATCACGGCAAGGTTCAGCAACTCCGGGGGTATACCAGATTGCAAAATCATTGAAATCCCTGATACAGCATTTAGGTACAACTGAAATCTTACCATGATAATAAGGATGCAACTCCATAGCATCCTCACCCGGTTTCCTGGCCTTGGCAAGAAGCTCTTCAAGCGATATTGTCTTAGTTAGAAATTTTACTTTGGATATAAGCACTTCAGCCGGAACCGGCTTTTCAAGAAAGTCATCTACGGGCAAAAGTTGTGTGCCGGCAATTTCCTTAAAATTTGTTTCCATTATCTTCTGAATACTTGTTACTATTAATATCGGAATCTTGGAACACTCAAAATATGGCGAATCCCGGTCCGGATTTCTTAGTTTATTAACGACTCCCAAACCAGCTGTAGTACTTTCCATCATAACATCCAGTACAATTAAGTCAGGCTTAACTTCCTTGACTTTTTCAAGACCCTCTTTTGCCGAATATGCGCAAACACATTCAAAAGAATTCTTTTCCAGTATAGTCTTGATTGCTTTTACGAAATCAATATCATCATCAATAATAAAGATTCTCTTTTTGTCCATTTTCCCTCCTAATTATCACTATCTCTCCTTTCCATTAGTTGTTGGAAAGGTCGAGAAAGTAATTCACATAAAACCATAATATCATAAGAATCGATGCAAATAACTGTAAATAATGTTTTATAATTGCTCATCTCATTCTTATAAGCATCTAACTCTACTAAACATATTTTCGTATCTTTGCCAATATATGTTCAGACTTTATTGGTTTAGGAATAAACTCATCTACCTTATGTGTACCAGCCATAGTACGCGCAAAATCGGGCTTTCTAAATTGCTTATCAAGAGCTGTTAGCATAATAATGGGTATATTATATGTTCGAGTATCTGTCTTTAATTCACGTGATACTGTAAAGCCATCCTTGTCCGGAAGCATAGCATCTATTAATATAAGATCAGGCAGCATCGCCTTAGCCATCTTAATTCCCCCATTTGCAGTATCTGTAGACTGTACTTCAAAATCGTTCGATTCTAATAACTCCCGCATTGAGCGTACAAAATCTATATCACCATCAATAATCAGTACTTTCTTTTTATTTGTCGGTTCAGAGACAGTGATTCTCCTTCGAGTAATCAATGTATAGACTCTTGCAAGTAATTCTTTTGGATCAATAGGTTTCTCAGCATAGTCATCAGCTTTGTGATACAAAGCTATTTTTTCTGCATATTTTTCTCCTTCAATTTCGGCACTGACAGATGTCAAGATAAGGATTGGTATCTCAAAAAAACCTGTCATTTCCTTTAACTCATTGCATATTGAAAATCCATCTTCATCCGGCAACATTATATCCAGAATTACAAGGTCAGGTTTCTCTTTTTTCAATTTCTGCCGTGCCTCCTTTCCATTGAACGCCGTAATTACATTATATCCGTCACTTTCCAATATTTTTGTTACAGATTTACGAAAGTCAGCATCATCATCTACGAATAAAATTTTTATCCCTTTCATTTCTCCTCCTTGATTTTTGGTAATAGCACCGTAAAAGTACTTCCCTTACCAAGTTCACTTGTTACTTTGATAGTGGCGGAATGAGCATCCATAATCTTCTTTACAATAGATAATCCCAAACCGGCACTTTCAGTCTTATATTCAACCTGATAAAATTGTTCGAAGATAAAAGGCAATTTATCCTCCGGAATTCCGATACCATTATCAGAAATACTCACCTCTATATATCCATTCTTTTCCTTTGCACTAACTACCAGACTTCCATCATTTTTACCATATTTTATTCCATTATCAACCAAATTTAAGAACGCCTGTTCCAGAGTTTCCTCATCAGCAGAAATTGTAGGAAGATTTTCAGGAATATCCATCTTTAGAGTAATATTCTTTTCCTTTGCAATTGTCTGCATCAAATTAAAAATATTCGTGAAAATTGAAGTTATATTTATCGATGCCAATTTTTTTACAATCCTATTAGCATCTATCTTTGATAGATTAAGCCAGTCCTTGATTAAATATATCAGCTGATCAATGCGAATTTTAGACCTCTCCAGCATCTCTCTTTGTTCATCAGTGACTTCACCAGCCATACCACCGAGAATTACTTCAAAATATTGCTGCACAGCAACAAGAGGAGTTCTAAGTTGATGTGAAACCATACTAATGAATCCTTCTCTCATTTCATTTTTCTCTTGAAGTAAGCGATTAGATTCAATAGTCAATCGCCTTTTCTCAAGGGCTCTTTTAGTGATCAGTCGTAGCTCTTCAGGAGTAAACGGCTTAGGCAAAAAATCGTATGCGCCTTTTTTCATCGATTCGATTGCCGAATCGATTGACGCATAACCCGTTATCACTATAGTAACAATTTCCGGGTCAATTTTTTTAATCTCTTCAAGCACAACCATACCACTTATCCCGGGCATTTTCAGGTCAACAAGCACAAGATCGGGATTTATATCTTTAACCTTTTGCATGCCAGAAACACCATCGCCTGCAATATCTACTATATAACCACTTTTCACGTATGTCTGCACACATGCATCACACATAGATTCATCATCATCAATAATAAGTATTGTAATATTTTCTGTTCTATTAATCATCTTACTTGTGGTAGCGTCAAATTCTATACCAAATAACAAAACAGCCTGATGGATCAAATCCCAATTGGTTGTAATGTAATAGCTTGTATCTAAAATATTTATTTAAAAAACTCTTTAAATACTTGGAATTGTTTATTTTGTGGGGAATTCTACCTCGGTCATGGAGAATTATTCCCCAGACTTGCCTCGAGCACTTCTGGTACACCGTTTGCATTTTTCATTTCATCAATATGAACAATAAAACTGCAAATCCGACGATAATCCAGAGTAAATAAATTGGTAAAATACCACTGTGTATCTTACTTAAACCCGAGTAAAGAGAAAAAGAGATGGTTTTTCCCCATTCATAAGGATCAAATGCTCGTGCCTTTGCTTTTTTATACAGGTACTTTAAAAAGCCAGTAGATTCAATAGTATCGTAAAAATGAATTCCTGATATTCTTAGCTCCTCACAATCGATAGGCTCTCCACCCACGAAAATATCCCCCTCTTTCAAAGCCTTAATGTTTCCTATTCGATAGAAGATTATCCCGCATACCAGGCTGAAAGCAAGAAGAGTAGTGGCTAATGTAGGACTCCACATCCCATTAAGGTTAATAGCTTCCCCAATTCCACTGAATCTTACTTCCAGCACCGGTCCAATAAAATATTTTAAGGGGAATTGAGCAAAGATCCCAAAAAACACACAGAAAAGAGCAAGGATTACCAAAGGAACTTTCATCGAGAATTCCACTTCCTTCGGTTCCATGATCTCTTTTGGCTTTTCACCCAAGAAGACCGAGTGAAGAACTTTTACAAAAGAGGCCAGAGTTAAGGCACTGCCGAACATTGCAGCGATTAAAAAAATGGGCCATATTGAACCACCTACATCGATCGTCCCTTGATACACCATCCATTTGGAGACAAATCCATTTAAGGGGGGAATCCCGGATATGGAGAGGGCAGCAATAGTACAGGTAATGAAAGTCACCGGCATCGTCCTGGCTAAACCGCCTAAGCTTTCTAAGTTAGTTGTTTTTATTCTGTGTTCAACCGCCCCGCAACACAGAAAGAGACAACATTTGTAAATGACGTTATTCAACATGTGGAATAACCCGCCAGCAATCCCTATTAGTGTTCCGGTGCCGATCCCCAAAACCATATACCCGACTTGCGATACGGCATGATAAGAGAGCAGCTTTTTCAAATCTTTTTGAACCAGGGCCATCATCACAGCGGCAATTATGGTGACTGCACCGATGCTCATCAAGAGAACCTTCATACTATAATCCATTATAAAGAGGTCTAAAGCGATCCTAACCAAGAGGTAAATTCCAAGTAGCTTATCAAGTGCTGCTGGGAGAAAAGCCATAACTGGTACGTGGGCAACTTCAGCTGCGTCCGGAATCCAGCTATGAAAAGGCATAGCACCTGCCTTAGCAACGGCTCCAATTGTCAGAAGAATAAAAGCTGCTGTAGACAATCCATCTTCTATGGGGATTATTATCTCGTTCATTGTTATGGTGCCTTTAAGGTGCCAGATAATAACCACACCCAATAACATGAGAAAATCTGAACCTCCTACGATGATAATACTCTTTAATGCCGCTTTTCCAGAACCAGACCCACTAATATCTATAAGAAGATATAGCAATACCGGCATAATACCCCAAAAAATCAGTAGAATAACCAGATTGTTAGAAAGGATAGAACCATTAGCAATCCCCACCGTCCAAAGTAGATAGATGTAATATTCTTTCAAATAATATTTGCCTTTCATCTGTTTTAGAGAATAGATTGTGATTAACAATCCGAAAAACGAGCAAGCAAGGAGAATGAAGGCGCTAAAGTGGTAGGAGATAAGATCAAAATTTATTTGCATAGAAGAGAGGGTAATCCACTCTATCTGCAACCTGAGTTCATTCAAAAGTAGGATTTTCAAAGCCACAGCAGTGGTCAGTAGCATCCCAATAAAAGTGAATACCTCCCTGATTCGCTGCCAAGGAACAATCAGACATATAAATCCTATAGTTATTGGCAATATAATCGGAATGAGAAGAATCAAATTCATTTTTACACTCCTATCAGTGCCAGAATCATCCCGACAACCGCAAACGGAGTCACAAGCCACCAGAAGAACTTAATTGCCTGATCAATACGGAGGCGAGGATGAGTTGTTTTGATTAATATTATTAGAAGAAGAATTGCCAGATATTCAACCAGTACAATTAGAATTCCTTTTATATTGAAATTAATTCCACCGAAAAAAAGAGAAATCAAAAAGAAGGGTAAGATAAATAACATCATAGCATTGGTTAATTTGAATATAGCAAGCGAGACGCCGGAATATTCTGCCAGAGTGCCCCCAATAATTTCTGTTTCTGCCTCCGGAATATCGAAAGGTATGTAGGTGAGTTTAGCCTGAATACAAGGGAGACAGACGATAAAAGCAATTACACACGAAGGATTTCCCACTAAAACTCCCTGAATGGATTGAAATGTGATAATCTCTCCTAAGAGTATTGATTTGACCTTCAATATAACGGTAATAATTGCAATGAGAAATGGCAGTTCATATGCTAATATCATTTTCATTTCCCTGCTAGCACCTATGGCTCCAAAAGGATTTCGCGAAGAAGAACCACCCATAATCAAAGCAAGAGAAGGTAGAATCAATAAGTAAAGCACTACAATCAAGTCACCTACAAAACTTACTTCCTGGTTTATGTTTACTCTCCAGATTATGGTCGATACCAGAGTGACGCCGGCTAATCCTAAAAGAGGAGCCAATAAAAAACCAGCTTTTCTGCTCCCTCTGGGTATTATCATCGTTTTGCCCATCAGTTTGAGAACATCGGCATAACACTGATACCATGGTGGTCCTATTCTACTTTGGATTCGTGCGGCTATCTTTCTATCAACCCAACAGAAGAAAAGGCCAAGGACACTAGTAAAAATTAAACCTGGAAAGATAATTGTATAGAATATGGCTCTTAAAATGTCATCCATTTTTCGGGGCTTTCTTCTTTGAGGATTACCGGAGACACTTTCTTCTTCACCACTCCCAGAGCCACTGCAATACCGTAAAGAATAGCTTCAGGGCGGGGAGGACATCCGGGGATGAAATAATCCACAGGAAGTATTTTATCAACACCACCTAGAACATTGTAAGTATTGTACCAAATTCCTCCGCCAATGGCACAGGATCCAATAGCAATTATCATCTTAGGATCGGGCACAGAATCGTACAAACATTTGAGGGCGGGAACTACTTGTCGGGTCACGGGGCCGCAAACTAATAGTGCGTCAGCGTGCCGAGGGGTTCCCACTAATTTGATCCCGAATCTCTCAGCGTCATAATAGGGTGTCAACGTATTAATTACCTCGATGTCACAGCCGTTACAAGCTCCGGTATTTGTGTGATAAACCCAGATGGATTTCTTGAAGCATTTGTTTAATAGAGTCTTGAACATGACTGCTATCCCCTTAAATTAACCGCAAAGTTAGCTGAATGGTTGTAAAGCATGTAAGTGTAATAAAAACTTAGCAATTATTGTACCTACTTTGTGTTCTCTACATTTAAAAAGTTTGTGCTTTCAAATGGTTTGCCAATTTAATTCCTAAATATTTTTCTTTATTTTGACTGTTTTTTCTCTACTCAGGTTCATTAAATCCTGACAATTTAAAGTTTGCTTGTCGGTTTTTTTCTTCACTACGATCATTCGCTCTGTACACGAGAAACAAGGATCGAGGCTGCCGATTGCAATGAGGACATCTGCTATTTGTTCATTCTTAATGATTATTGGAACAACCTGAAGATTAGCGTAGGTTGGGGCTCTTACTTTCCAGCGGTAAGGTCTATTCTCAGTACCTGTTAATACATAATGTACGACCTCACCCCGGGGGGCTTCTACCACACAGATAGCTTCTTTATTAGGTGGAATCTCTTCCACGTGAGCCATGATCTCTCCTTTAGGCATTTCTCTGAGTGCTTGTCTTATGATCTTTACTGATTCAAATAATTCCTCTAATCGGACTAAGGTACGAGACCAACAACACCCATCCTGCTTAACTGGAACTTTAAATTGCAGCTTGTCGTAAGCAGCATAGGGATGATCCCTACGAGAGTCGATATTCACTCCTGAGGCTCTAGCAACAGGACCGACCACACACATATCTAAAGCCTCATCCTTTGTTAGTACACCTACCTTTTTTAATCTGACATGCAAAGAAGTGTCGCCAAGAATTGCATTCACTAGAGCCTTTAATTCCTTCTCAATTTTATCGATTGTTTCATAAACTTTTAGATGTAATTCCATGGGAATATCTCTTCTTACTCCTCCTATTAGGTTCATACCGTAAGTTTTTCTGTTACCGGTAATCTGTTCGCACAACCACATTACGGGTTCCCGGATGCGCCAGCTATGCATCAGAACAGTGTCAAATCCAATAATATGTCCGGCTATTCCCACCCATAAGAGGTGACTTGCTATCCTTTCCAGCTCCAGCATAATAGTGCGGATGTACTGGGCTCGGGGAGGCACTTTTATGTCTGCAGCTTCTTCAATAGCCTGACAGTAACAGCATGAATGCACAAATCCACAAATACCGCAAATGCGTTCAGCCATAAAGCATATTTGGTTATAGGTTAAGACACTTTCTCCGAGTTTTTCTATGCCCCTATGATTATAGAATCCCCTATAATCACAGCCGATGATCTTCTCGCCCTCTACAAAGACCTTAAAGTATGCGGGCTCTTCTAAAACCGGGAAAAATGGCCCAATGGGTATAACCTTAGCACCACTTGGAGGTGGTGCTAATTTCACCCTGTTTTCAGGTCGGGCAGGAGGTTTGTAGTCGTAAGGGAAGTCCCTACATAAAGGGTACACATCATCGGGCCAATCATCAGCAAGTACCAATCGACGGGGATCCGGGTGATTCCGTGGATGAACCCCGATCATGTCACGAACTTCCCGCTCTGCCCAATTCGCACCCGGGATTATTGGAGTGATGGAGTCTATAAAAGGGATGTTGGGATCAATATGTATATGGATGCACACAAACAGTTTTTCGTTATCCAGTGAAAATATATAAGAGATCACATAGTCTCCGGTCAGTGGAATTTCATCGGTGCCTATATTAATCACAAAACGAAATCCTAATTTATTTAAAAGATAATCTGCCAAAAAGGTCAAAGATTTTGGTTGAATAGTAATAAATATTTTCCCCGGCGTATTTTCTTCAGATAAGATAATCTGGTTTTCAAATTTCCTTTTCAGCTTTTCTAGTAACTGTTTCCCTGTCAACATTCAATTCTCCCTAAATCCTGTAACCATCATTTTGTCCAGAGGGTGTACTGGAGTGAAACAGCGGCCACAGCGCTGACATGAACCCATATAAAGCTCAACAGATATATGCAAATCTTCCTTGGAGTTGGTTGCTGTCTCAAATTCCTTGGTCATGACAATCGCATTTTCAGGGCAAACTTCTTCACATCGACCACAATATGTGCACCGTTCCAGATAGAAATCGATTTTCCTCCAGTCACCGTTTAAATCGGTAACGATAATAGCCCTTGGTGTACACACATTTGCGCATCCAGCACAGCCTATACATTTTTCCTTATCTATCTCAAGCTTTCCTCTAAATCCATCTGGAGGTATTGCTGGTTTGAAAGGGTAAGGCAGGGTGACTCTTCCGGCTTTAAGGCATATCCAAACTTCTTTCATTTTGCTTATCAACATTTACCATGTTCCTATATTACACTTGTAGTTGCGAATTTTCTCCACTATGCTTTCTCTACCATCTCCTTCATCTCTTTATAAGAGAATACAGGCCCATCCTGACATACATACTTGTGTCCGATGCAGCAATGACCGCATTTACCTACTCCGCATTTCATGTGCCTCTCCAAAGTGGAGATGATTGTTTCATCTGAGAAGCCGATCTTTATTAAACCGTGGATTACGAAGGGGATCATAACTGGGGGACCACAGACAAAGGCCAGGGTGTCTTCGCTGGTTATGTCTGCTTTGGGGAACAAGGTTGTCACTACACCCACGTTACCCTGCCATTGGTCATCTCCACGATCCACAGTAATAAAGGTCCGCACATCAGGACGCTTTCCCAAAAGCTCAAGTTCTTTGCGGAAAACCAAATCCGCAGGTGTACGGGAACCATAAAGTATGGAAAAGTCTGCAAATCTATCACGGTTATCAAGAGCAAAATTGATTAAAGATCGTAGTGGAGCTAATCCTACCCCACCACCCACAAAGAGTAGATTTTTCCCAAAAGCTTTTTCATAAGGGAACCCGTTTCCAAAAGGTCCTCTAACGCCGACCTCTGCTCCTTTAGAAAGCTTGTGAAGGGCACCCGATACCAAGCCTGCATTTTTAATACTGAGCTCTAAGAATCCTGATCTTGATGGGGTTGAGGTAATGGAAATTGGTATCTCACCAACTCCGAAAACAGAGACTTCAACAAATTGACCTGGTCTATAATCGAATTCTTCTTGCAATCTTTTATCCTTAAATCGTAGAGTGAAAGTTGTAACGTCCCCAGTTTCTTCGGTCATGTCATCAATTACAGCTATATCTGGAAGATAAATATCTTTCAACTCGTTATCCCTTTTCTGATTTTATCGGCGATATCTGGCATACTTATATTGGCAAAACAGGTATTAATGCACCTTCCACAACCGACGCATCCATGTCTCCCGTTTTTTTCTATATAATGATAAGACAGTTTATGAAAAAATCGTCTTTTCAACCTATCTTTCTTCTCGGAGCGTGGGTTATCACCACCTGCAAGCTTTGTAAAACCTGCAAAAGCACAACTATCCCAGGTTCTTGTCCTGATACCCTCGTTTTCGTTTGTAGGCACATCCACAACATTGTAACAGCAGCAGGTAGGACAAACATAGGAACAGCCTCCGCAATCTTGACAGCGATCGCTCAGATTTTCCCAGAGTTCATCAGGGACTTGATTTTGGGTGATCTTTTGAATGGCTTTACTGATGTAAGCACGTGTATTCCCAAACTGTTGAGTTGCTTTGTCCTTGATCACGGTTAGCCTTTTCTCTTCTGCATTGGTAGCCGATCGGAATAAATCTTCGTGTCCGTAGAAAATCTTAAGTCCTCTGGCTGAACCTAATTCCACAATGTATTCATCTCCTCCTAATTGCGTTAATTGTAGATCGAAGCCCTCTTTGAGGAATGGTCCGCTGTCACAACAGATGCAGAAACAGTTTTCTCCAGGTTGATGGCAGCCGAAAGCAATAATGAAGGTATTTGCTCTTCGGGTTGCATAGTAGCGATCCTGAAGAATGCCTGGCTCAGCCACGGGTGCTCGCCGGCCAATGGGACCTCCACCGAAGAATTTGTCCAAAAAAAGAAGGGCATTGACATCGCAAGGACGTATTCCAAAGATCATTCGAACTCTATCGTTATAGATTGGGGTAATTTCATAGCCCTTGTTTTGGTTTTTATAATGAAATAGCTCCTCAGTCTGAGGAAGGAAGAATCTCTTCGGCGGTAATACGGTATTGACATAAGTCCAATCCCATGCCACGTCTTCGATGGTCTCGATCGGGTAAAATATTACCTCACCGCCGTGACCCTTAATCGGTGCAATTACTTCTCTATCCTCTAGAAATCTGGACATCAGAGTAAAAAGGTTCTTTCTCTTTAGAATCCTTAGTTCCTTTTCTTTGTTTGCTCTCATAGCTTTTCAACTCTTACAGCACATAGTAATTCAATAGTTTTCGCTTTATCAAAAACACTTGGATTGATCAACATCTTAGTGGCAGTTTCTTTGTAGTGAAGCGGTATAAATATGGTTTTTTCTTGAACCATATCGGTTAACAGAGCAGCAGTTTCGATCTCACCACGATGAGATAAAACTCTAATACGTTCACCATTTCGGATCTTAAGTTGTTCGGCATCCTTTGGATTTATTGCCGCGAATACTTCGGGAAATTCACGGCTGAGAGTAGCCGAACGCCGAGTCATAGTACCGCTGTGCCATTGATAATACAAACTCCCGGTGGTAAGTGTAAATGGATACTCCTCTCCGGGCGGCTCTAATAACGGAATATCTTCTGTCGGTGTGAAATGCGGCTTTTCCAAGCCATTCTGTTCAACTAATGAAAAATAAGCCTTGGGACGATCAAAATAGCCTAAATGTAAAATCGAAGTCCCTGAATGCTTTACATCCGGACAAGGCCACTGCAGTCCCCACTCTTCATCTAATCTCTCATAGTTGATACCGGCATAAATCGGAGTTAAAGCAGCTATTTCTTCCATAATTTCTTTTGGAGAGGAGTAATTCAATGCATATCCCATATGCTTTGCCAAATGGGTAATGATCATCCAGTCGGGTTTACTTTCGCCTGGTGGATCTACGGCTTTCCTGATTCGTTGAACTCTTCTTTCAGTATTGGTAAATGTACCCTCTTTCTCTGCAAAACAAGCTGCGGGTAGAACTACGTCAGCACATTCAGCAGTCTCCGTTAAAAAAATATCCTGGACAACGAGAAACTCTAAATCCCTCAAGGTTTGCTCCACGTTCTTAACATCTGGAGCAGTGATTAATGGATTTTCACCAACGATAATCATCCCTTTAAGTCTCCCCGGAGTTAGCATTTCAAGTACAGAGAGACCTGAATTTATCGGTAATTTTACGTTCCAGGATTTTTCAAATTTTTTCTTTGCTTGACTGTCTTTAATAGATTGATAACCTGAATAATAATCTGGTATTCCTCCAACATCAGCCACCCCTTGGGCATTATTCTGTTCCAGTAATGGAAGAATACCACTTGAAGGCTCTCCAAGATGCTGAGTCAAGATTACTAAATTGGCAAGCGCCTTGACATTATCTACCCCGGCAATTTGTTGGGTGAGTCCGGTTGAGTAAACGATCATTGACTTTTTTGTTTGTGTGTAAATTTCAGCAGCCTTATGTATATCTTTTTGGGAAACACCTGAAAGTTTTTCAACATAATTTGGTGTGTATTTTTTAACTTTCCACTTCAAAGCCGGTAAGTTGGAAGTGAGTTGTTTAACTTTTTCTATATCTATCATTCTTTCACTGAAGATCGTGTTTATTAATCCATTAATGAAACCAACATAGGTTCCTGGCTTAAGCTGGAGGTATAGATGGGCGAACTTAGAAAGGTGCGTTTTCCTATGATCAATGAGAATGAGTTTGGCACCGTTAGTAACGGCATTTATTATGCGGGCACTCACTTGGGGATGAACTTGGGCAGGATCAGCACCGATAACAAAAATAACTTTTGCTTGTTCCAGTTCACTAAGAGAATTGGTTCCTGCTCCTATACTGAAAGCCGATCTTAAGCCAGGCAAAGTAGCCGCATCGTAGATGTTACCACCATTATCAACATTATTGGTTTTCAATACGGCACGGGCGAATTTCATTAGAACATAATTATCTTCATTAGTGCATTTTGCAGAAGAGATAACACTCAGAGATTCACTTCCATATTTAGATTTAATTTCGGTTAGCTTATTAGATACAAGATCCAATACCTCATCCCATTCAGCTTCCCTAAAATTGGGTAGAGAGTTTCGAACAGCTTTCCTTTCTACTCCTTCATTTTTTGTGTTTTGTCGTATTAGTGGTTTTTTCAATCGGTCAGGGTGTTGAATAAACTCATAGGAGTGCCAGCCACGGGCGCACAATCTTCCTCGAGAAATGGGATGTTTCTGAGAAGGTGTTATTCCTGTGACGGCTCCTCTTTCTACTTGAAGATACATCCCGCAGCCACAGCCGCAAAACGGACATGTAGTCAAAACATCTATCATCCTTAATTATCCTATTTCTATTTTCTCAATTCCTAATCTGAAAAACTTATTGCAAGTAAAGAACAGACGGGATTTTTCATTTTGTAAGAAGTGCCTCAATCCTTTTCAGCAAATCATCAGCTTCAATAGGCTTTTCTACATAGTCGTCTGCCGCAAAATATTCACCATCGGTTTTTGGAGAGAACTTAAACCCAGTCTTTTCAGTTATGCCGGAGATAGCAAATACAGGAATATTTTTTAACTCAGGATCATGCTTAAGATCATAACATATAGTAAATCCATCGTCTATTTCCTTCATCATAATATCCAGAAGGATCAAATCGGGTTTGAGATGTTTGATCTTTTCCATGGCTTCATTTCTGTCATATGCGATTTCCACTTTATATGACTTTGTCTTCAAGATAGTTCGTGTTGCTTTCACAAAATCCGGGTCATTATCAACAATTAGAATCAATGGTGGTTGTTTCATCTTTTTTACCTCCTTTATTTTCCCCAATTTTTTGAATATATCACTAACCGCTAACCTTAGCTCTTCCATTTCAAATGATTTTATATAATAATAGAAAATGTCCTGTTCTCGCACCTTGGTTTCCAATTCTCTGCTGTTTTGGGCAGTGGTTACAATTACTTCAACTTCCGGGTAAATCGTCTTTATAATAGGAACCGCATCATAAACCAAGATCTCAGGCAAATGAGTATCTATAATGATGCAATCAAAATGAACATTCTTAATTTTTTCCATAGCTTTGGTGAACCCTGCACTTATTTCCAACTCATAATCTTCACCATTGAAAAGAGAGAGATACTCCTCTCTTATTCCGGCATCGGGATCAATAACAAGAATTTTTTTACTTTTATCCATCATCTCTTTTTTAGATTTCACAAACTTTATGCCATAATTTTGCCTAAATAAAAAAACCACTCAGGATAATGCCTAAAAGGTTAATTTTAAGTGAGATTATAAATTTATATTCAGGTCGTTGTTATTCGCTTATGGCATGGAAAACGGGGGATTTTATCCCATCTATGGGGAGTTATGCCCCATCTTACTATTTATTGTTAACCAGAATTTTCTGTCACAAAGACAGGAATCCATTACGGGATAAGTCACGAAGAAATATTAATATAAGAGAAATTATTATTAATAACTCAGTTTCTATTTATTGGTTTTAAATATTATCATTAATTTTCAATTTTATTAATATTTTGTGTCTTGGTTACTTAGTGGCTAATGAAATTTTCAGGTTAAGAGCCTATACCGTATTTTTTCATTTTTGCCCGTAGCGTCTTCCGGTCTATCCCTAACGCTTTAGATGTTTTTATTTTGTGACCACTAAACATTTTCAGAGTTTTTTCGATGTGTTGTTTTTCGACATCAACGAGGGTCCGATCTTTAATGGCTTCAATTTCCGCACTTAAGCCGTAGTAGTAAAGATCGGAAGGCTCTATGAATTCATTTTCCGTTAGTACCACGGCTCTTTCAATGGCATTCTCCAGTTCTCGTACGTTTCCCGGCCAATCGTAATTGACGAGAGCCTTCATTGCACGTTCGGAAATGCCTTTAATGGATTTCCTTCTCTTTTTGTTGTATTTGTTCATAAAGTAATTAGATAACAAAGGAATGTCATCTTTTCGTTCACGCAAAGGGGGTAAATGGATAGGTACTACACTCAACCGATAGAAAAGATCCTCTCGGAATGTCCCTTCTTTGACTTCTTTCTGGAGATTTTTATTTGTAGCAGCAATAATTCTGACATCAATTTTGATAGCCTGAGTACTACCGACTTTGGTGATCTCCCTTTCTTGGATAGATCGTAGTAGTTTTGCTTGTAAACTGATACCGATATTGCTGATTTCATCAAGGAAAACCGTACCGCCATTTGCCAGTTCTAAGCGGCCATGCTTTGTAGCATTTGCTCCGGTAAAGGAACCTTTCACATGACCAAAGAGCTCGCTCTCAAAAAGGTTTTCGACCAGAGTACTACAATCGACAGTGACAAACGGCTTGTTACTGCGAGCACTGTGTTTGTGTATGGCTCTGGATACTAATTCTTTTCCTGTACCGCTCTCGCCGCTGATTAAAACTGTGCTACCGGTTGGTCCTACTTTCCGCACCAGATCATGAATTTTGCGTATAGCTTTACTGTGACCAATAATCATATCTAATTCAGTACTTGACTTAAGTTCCTGTCGTAGATATAAGTTATCCATCAACAATTTTCTTTTTTCTAATGCTCGTTTGACAACCACACGAAGCTCGTCTGGAGTGAATGGTTTGGGAAGGAAATCATAGGCACCGCTTTTCATAGCTGCCACTGCCGAATCGATCGAAGCATAGCCCGTAATAACGATCACGATAGTTTCTGGATTATTCTCTTTTATCCTCTTTAATACATCCATTCCACTCAGACCAGGCATCTTCAAATCAAGGATTACAGTGTCGAAAGATTCCTTTTTTATTAGATCAAGCCCTTCGTACCCATCCTTAGCTTCTGTCACACGATATCTATTTCCTGAGAGTATCTGGCGGCAGGAATCACGTGTATATTCTTCATCATCAATAACTAATATTTTCATGTTTTGGGGTCGTTCTTCTCTCTTATGGGTAAAACTATAGTGAAAGTGCTTCCCTCTCCAATTTCGCTGCTTACATTTATCTTTCCATTATGCTTTCTGATAATTCCATAGCTTATTGATAGCCCGAGCCCTGTTCCATGACCTGTCTCTTTAGTACTAAAAAATGGTTGAAATAGCTTTTTCATATTCTCTTCTGAAATTCCACATCCTGTATCAGTAAATTTTATTCTTGCATATTCTTCATCAGAGGAAGTTTCAACTGTCAACTTACCCTGTCCATCCATAGCCTCAGCAGCATTAAGAATAATATTCATAAGTACCTGCTGTATCTGATTCTTATCAAGCAAAATAGTAGGCAGGTCTGGTAATAATTTTTTTATTACTTTTATATTATGAAACATTTCCTGTCTTTCAACAAGAGCTAAAACCTCTGTAACTATCGTATTTATATCAGAGGGTTTTATCTCAGGTTCAGTTTGATGAGAAAAATCCAGTAATCCTTTTACAATCTTCTTACAACGCGTGGCTTGATTTACTATTTTCTCAAGATTTTCTCTCCTGGGATCTTCTTTTTCCAAATCCTCTAACAAAAGATGACTATATATCAAAATGCTTCCAAGAGGGTTATTGATTTCATGGGCAACACCTGCGGCTAATTGCCCCACCATAGCTAATCTTTCAGACTTCATTATTTCCTGCTTAGTATATTCCTTTAATCTCTCATCTCTCTCCTTTATTGAATCTAACATATAATTAAATGCTGTTTCCAATTCTCCAATCTCATCTTTATTCCTATATTCAACTCTATGGTCCAGGTCTCCTTTTGCAAATTTATTAGAAGCAGAAACAAGTAACCGAATTGGCTTTGTTATACTATTTCCAAGAAGACACGAAATAGCAAAAGCGATGACAATTCCGGCAAATGTTATACCCAAAAATGTCAACATAGTTTGTCTTTTCATATCTACGAACTTCTCTTCAAGTATTCCAACATACAAAATGCCAATTACTTCATCTTTGATGTTTCTTATCGGTTCGTACGCCGTTATATACCAATTATTAACGACAAATGCCCTGTCAAACCATGGCATACCCTTTACTAAAACTTGGTTGTTCACTTCTTCGGATACTCGCGTACCTATAGCTCTTGTCCCATCCTTTCTCTCTACATTGGTTGAAATGCGTAAATCACCCTGAAATATTGTAGCAGTGCCAATGTCTTTTCCCTTATACGTTTCTCCTCTATAAACTATATCTTTTATTTTATCAACAATCTCATAATTTCTATTAAGCAGGTTCCCCCCATATAAGATACCGATTAGGTTTCCATGGTAATCCAAAATTGGGGCTGCTGCTATTATCATCATTCCTGAGGTTTCTTCACTCCCTGATATCGGCTTGGCTTTGGGAGTTTGGATAAGCTTTATGTATGCTTGCTTGGCCAGATCCTCTCCCTCTTTCAATAATTCATCCCTTGGGATGATTAGTGTTGAGGCTACCACTTCTTTTTTACTAATTGCTTCTATAACAAGTTCATCATCTGATTGATCATCTCCATAAATTACAGGATTTCTAGCTCTAACAATGACTTTTCCATCTTTATCAGTTAGATTAAGTATATCTAATGATTCCCTTTCTCTTATCCTTCTTAACTCTTTTTTCAATCTCGCTATGTCATTCCTTAAGACAGCATCTTTTAAAAAGAACCGAGGAGCAGTCAAACGTATAGAAGTACTAACATCTCTGATTTTATCATTGTATACTTCTCTTGCTGAATTGAGGTCTAATTCAACCTTCTCCTGAGCTTGTTTCACTATTCTATCGGCAATCAAATGCACACCTACTAAAGTAGATGTAACACCAACGATAATAATAACCGATAAAAAACTCAGAATTAACTTTAACCGGAGTTTGATTTTTGTAAGCATATAAAAATGTAAGGAATTAAATGCTTTGCTTATTAAACTTTACATTTAAATAATTACAGAAATAAACGGTCCAATAATTAAAAAGCAGCTAAATTCCTAATTTTCCTCATTTAATATATTGGTCAATAAATCCTTCTTTTCCGACAAGCACAGCAAACGGCATTGCAAAGCAAGTTTTACCGGGATCGCACTTCTTCTAATCGTAAAAATTAATGGGACCCAATTTATTGATTTCAGTAACAAATTGATCAATTGCCTTTTTTAATTTAGCAGACTCATCTTTATCAATCCACTCCAATATTATTCTATTCGCATCAATGCCAAATTGTTCTAAAGTCTTTTTTAAAAGCAATACTCTTCTTCGTGTTTTGTAATTTCCATCGTGTTCGCATTTGTCCGTAGGACAACTCGCAATCATCACTCCCCAGGCTCCATTTTTGAACGCATCTATTATCAATTCCGGTGATATTCTGCCGGAGCACATATTAATTATTAATTTGTAGTCTTCCGGAACTGATTCGAGCGTATTTTCAGAAAGTTGCAGTCCCGGATATGATGACCAATTACATGAGAAAATAATTGTTTTCGGATTCATTCGACACCTCCTGCAAGATAATTTACAACTTGTTCACGTAACTCGTTCGGAGTAAGTCTAAAACCTTCTTGACTATACGCAGCTCCAGAAGGACATGCGGCAACACAACCGCCGCAACTCTGACATTTAACTTTGTCGATAACTATTTTTTTATTTTCTTTGTCCAGTGATCTCGCCTCGTGTTTACAAACTGTAATACATACTTGACATCGACAGCACAAATCGTCATTCGTTCCTGAAGTTGTGCCTACAACATCATAACCCGCTTCAGCAAAATCTACTCTTGCATCCATGAACACTTCGGTGACTTCGACTTTGGCAGAACAGGAAGCCTCGCATCGTTTACACATATAACATTCAAACATCTTTTCAGCGAGGTAATCCGAAGGCTTTATATCACCCTGAAGTAACCCATGAAGCATAATAAGTTTACCACGGGGAGAATCAGATTCCCAGCCTGTAATCTTGAAAAGGTGGCAATGCTCGAAGCAATAACCACATCGAATACAAACATGCAGTTTATCCTGCCATTTTTTCAAATTATTCAATTCCATTATTTTCTTCCTACCAATTAATTATGTTTATATCTGAGTCTTGTCGCAGTTACCCAATCATCGGGAGCATCCATTAATTTACCTGGATTCAAAATATTATTGGGATCGAGAGCCTTTTTCACAGCACGCATGATATTAAGTGAATCATGTTTCTCTATTTTAAAAGCAGGTGCTTTTGATAATCCAATGCCGTGTTCAGCAGAGGTTGTTCCACCGACAGAACGAACATAATCGTAGGTTTCGGCAACAGCATTTCTCGCATCTTCCCACTGTGATTTTTTTGTAGGATCCATTAATATTTTTGTATGCATACAACCGGAGCCACAATGTCCATAAGCAGTCATAATAACATTATTCCTTTTAGCGATTTCATGAATCTTCCGGGCGGTTTCTGCCATTTTCGAATAAGGAACAGCCATGTCATCGGCCAGAGAGGTGCATGCGAGAAGCTCTTGATATTTTGACAATGCCGGAAATAATTTTTTCCTTCCTGAAAAAATACGGGTACGTTCCTTTGCATCATAACTTAATTCGATTCCAAAGCCATTGTGTTTTTCACAAACTGCTTTTATTTTTTCCACTTCAAAATCAACCGCTTCTTTAACCATTCCATCAGCTTCGAACATTAAAATAGCTTCTACATCAGGAAGCCCTAAATTCAGCGCTTTATTCACCGCTGTTATCGCAACATTATCCATCAATTCTAATAAAGAGGGCTGACAACCGCTCGCCATAATTTCAGCAATTGTATCGCCGGCCTCCTCAAGCTTGTTATAGTTTGCAGTACCCATACATCTAAATTTTGGAATAGGTGCAAATCTTAATGTTGCTTCAACAATGATACCAAGAGTCCCCTCAGAACCGACCATTAGTCGATCGAGCTGATAACCCGAGGCTTCAACCCTTGTTCTGCATCCAAATGAAGCCAGATCACCATTTGCCATCACGACCTTCATCCCAAGTACATAATCCCGCACGGCTCCATATTTGACCGACCTCACACCACTTGCATTATTAGCAATTTCACCGCCAATCGTAGCCACTCTACTTGACGCAGGAGTGGGAGGATAAAATACACCATAAGGCAGTAAAACACGATTTAAATCATCATCCACGACACCTGGTTCGACTCTGCAATAAACATCTGCGAGATTGATTTCAAGAACATGATTCATCTTTTTCATATCCAATACAATTCCGCCATTTATCGGGACCGCCTGACCGGACATTCCTGAACCCGCACCTCTGGGTATTATTGGTATTTTATTTGAATTTGCATAACGAACAATTTCCTGAACATGTTCGACATTTTCAGGTCTTACAACAGCTGATGCCGGCGCCTCGTGAACCGATGAATCCGAACCATATACAATAAGATCGGCGGGGTCAGACCTTACATTTTCCTTCCCTACTATCTTTATTAATTTTTCAAGGTCCAATTCCATTTTTCCTCCTTAATATTTTATAATTACATAAAATATAGAAATAACTCACAACAAAATTATAAAAGGAATAGGTAATAAACATTAACTTCTTAAAGTTTTTATTACTTCACCAGTTTTTATATCGCGGATTTTTACCTCTAACGGCATTTGCCCGGGAAGTGAATGAGTTGCACAAGCAAGGCAAGGATCATAAGCTCTGAATGCCATTTCCACCATGTTCAGTAATCCGTCGGATACTTTACCATTTTTAATAACTCCTTTGGCTGCTTTTTCGATAGACATGCACATAGCTGCGGAGTTATTTAGTGTCGCAACGATTAAATTTACATCAGTCAGAATTCCATTTTTATCGGATTTATAATGATGAAAAAGCGTGCCTCTCGGCGCTTCGACTATGCCGATACCTTCATCAGGTAATGATGTAGGAATTGTCCTGATATTCGGGTCAAGTATCTCTTTATCCCCTGCAAGTTCCAGTAGTCTTTCGGAAGCATAAAGAAGTTCAATGAGCCTTGCCCAGTGATATGCCAGGGTGTTGTGTGCAGGTTTTCCGCCAAGAGTTTCATACAGCTGCTCGTATTCGGTCTGGGCTAATGGTGTTGCCATTCCGTCAGATGCGTTCAATCTTGCCAGAGGCGCTACGCGATAGATACCGCTATTTTTCCCATCGACGAATCCTTTCCAGCCAACATTCTTCAGGTATGGAAATTTAATATAACTCCACGGTTCGACATGTTCTTCGATATGCTTTAAATATTCATCAGGTTTAAATTTTACAAACTCATTACCTTCCGGGTCAACCACTCGCACTTCGCCGTCATAAAAATTCACCTTGTTATTCTCATCAACAAGTCCCATATAATAGGTGCTGTGTTTGTAAATATCACCAACAATTAAATCGACATAATCTTTATTCTTGAGTACGATGTCTTTAAATGCCGAAAGAGTGAACTTTGAAAATTCAATGGCCTCCTTTCCAATTTGAATGTATTCATCTCTATCTTCTTTGGTAACACCTTTAGAAACACCGCCGGGAAGATTACAAACAGGATGAATAACTCGACCGCCCTGTTTTGTAATAATTCCCCTTAATTTTTTTCTGATATCGATAACTTTCTTACCTGCTTCAAGTCCAACTTTCTGGATAACGCCCAGAATGTTCCTTGCTCCTGCTTCGGCAGTTGGACCGACAATAAAATCTGGTCCTCCAAGAAAGAAGAAATGAAGCGTATGGTCTTCCGCCATAAAAGCTGAATTGATCAATTCTCTGATTTTTTTAGCTGCCGGGGGCGGTTCAACGTTGAAAAGATCATCCAACGCTTTTCCTGAAGCCATGTGGTGAGCAGTCGGACAAACACCACAGATTTTGGGTGTAATTCTCGGCATTTCTTCTGCCATACGTCCTATAGAAAATTTTTCAAATCCTCGCAATTCGGGAACTTGAAGGAAGGCTCTTTCCACATTACCTTCGTCATTAAGAAATATTTCAATTTTTCCGTGACCCTCAAGTCTTGTAATCGGGTCAATTGTTATTCTTTTTGTCAATTTTGCCTCCTCTTCTTGACTAAAGTTTTATTAGCAGTAGCAGATATTTTCATATAGTATATCTACATTTTTTTAAGTTGAATGTTTGAATGGGATACTAATCATGATTCTTTTTTCCGTATTCTGCAATTATTTCTTTATTTCAATAACCTGAACCCCATTGCTCATTACTTTTAATTTTCTCAATTTGATTTCTATTCTTTGCAATAAATCGTACAAATTTACTTTCCATTCATTTATCCATTCAATCATTCCCATGGATTTATGTCATCACTTTCCTTCTCAATAACGATGAAGGCAAGCTATACATATAGAAAAGACCCGCCGGATCAGGAATCTGATCAACCAATTTCTGAATATCTTCATCGGTCATCTTTTCCTCGCCTTCAATGCCCATTATCGATGCAATCGCCGAGAGTGATTTTGCGCCGAAATCTGAAACACCTTTTACCGGTCCAAAACAGCCTCTGCAAGGCATATTCGCATTGATACAGCGTTCACCACAACCTGAACGTGTAGCAGGACCGAGACAAATTACCCCTTCTACAAGAAAACATTTTTCCGGATCCATTTCTACTGTATGAGGTCGTTTAATTTCGCTCATCATCAATTTCTCCGGCTTCGAATCATTTCTCGGGCAAGTGTCACATAATGATTTATCCGGAGCAAGCACAGCGCCTTTTTCCGGAAGTTCACCCTTTAGAATTGCCATCACAGCATTCATAATCAGATCGGGCGGTGGTGCGCAGCCGGGAAGGTAATAATCAACAGCGATAGTTTGGTCTAAAGTTTTTACAGTATTGTAAAATTCAGGTATCTCAAGTTCATAACCGTCAACTACTGTATTCGTTTGAGGAGTCGTCTTCGCCGGATTCATTGTCGAAGGAGTTTTCGTATAAACATAATCGAAAATTTCCTCTCTGTTCGAGAAATTTGCCAGCCCCGGTATTCCGCCTATATGGGCGCACGAACCGAAAGCGACAACTAATCCTGACTTTTTCCTCAAAAGATTTACCATTTCTTCCTGTTCACTTGTCCTGATTGCACCATTGATGAAAGATACTGCAATTTCATTATCTTGCATTGCCTCGACATCTTTCTTTTTAAAATCAAGAGCAACAGGCCATAAAACAATATCAACTGCATCAGTTACAGTTAGGATATCTTCTGCAAGGTCAACTACTGCTTCCTCGCATCCACCACAAGATGCACACCAATAGAACGCTACTTTTGGTTTTGCCATATAACCTCCTTTTATATTAAAGTCCCAAAATATTCAGCAGTTATCTGTTTTTGTTTTACATGCTCGGGAATATAATCGGGGAGCAATATCGGAGCGATTTTCTTTCTGTTAATATCTAAATCGGCAACTTCCTTTTCATAATCGTAGATATGCTGTAAAGAAAGTTTTCCTATTTTCACTCCCTTGTTTGCACGCTTTGATGCATTCAAACCTGCGCGCCTCCCGAATACTATCAGGTCTAACTGAGAATTTCCCATCAGTCTATTTCTTCCATGAACTCCACCGGAAGTTTCACCCGCTACATAGAGTCCCGGGATATTCGTTTCACATCTATCATTTATCTCAATTCCGCCATTCTGATAATGTAATGTTGGATAGACAAGCATCGGATATTTTCGGATGTCAATGTCAAAACGACCGAACTGCCTGACCATTCCCGGAAGATTCTTATCAATCGTTCCCTGTCCGTCAATCTGATCGATAAGCGGGGAATCAAGCCAAATTCCGCACAATCCGGATGGAGTTGTAATTCCATTTTTCCGCTCTAAACATTCACGAATAAAAGCAGAGGCTTCAACATCTCGCGGTTCCATAGCATAAACAAACAATTCCCCATCGGCATTTACAGGTTGAGCGCCGAGAGCTCTGATTTTTTCCGTGCATAAGAAACCGACTATCTGCTCGGGATACACTGCCCCGGTCGGATGATATTGAACAGAATCCATAAATAATAATTTAGCACCTACCCGGTAGCCAAGAATAATCCCATCTGCCGTTGCACCATAATGATTCGTCGTTTCAAAACCTCTAATATGTAACCTTCCAAATCCACCGGTTGACATTATGATCGATTTTGCTTTAATAGTTGAGTACTGTTTCGTCTCAAGGTGATAGATGACAGCTCCAACAGCTTGACCATTATCGTCAAGAATAAGTTCGACAACCGGAGAATATTCGATATATTTTATTTTATCAGGTAAATTATAAACTTCATCACGCAGCACTCTACAGATACCGGCTCCGGTATAATCTCGACAGGAATGCATACGGTTCCGGGAAGTTCCTCCGCCCGATTTCACTAACATCGATCCATCGGGATTTTTATCGAAAATAACTCCTAATTCTTCCAACCATTTTATCGATTCAGGCCCATCTGAAACAAGGGCAAGAACTAATTCAGGTTTATTATCGAAATGACCGCCCCCTATAACATCAAGGTAGTGCATAGTAGGTGAATCATCGCGTTGGTCTGCCGCTTGAATTCCGCCTTCCGCCATCATAGAATTTGAATCACCGAGTCTCAATTTAGTAACGATTAGAACGTTGCTTCCATTTTTCGCAGCAACAAGTGCCGACGCCATCCCCGCTGAACCAGCACCAATCACCAAAACATCAGTTTCATAATCTATTACATCGAGATTAAAATCTTTCGGGTTAATTCGTGAATAGGATTCTAAAAGGTCCGAAATTTCGGTTGTCAATATTTCGCCTTTATTAGGACCTACACGAACTTCCTTACGGGCTCCTTCTTTATAATCGGGATGAAATTTCGATAGAATTTTTCCCCTTTCCTTATCAGTCATGTGTGGAAAAACTTCTTTACCGTATTTCTTTGACTTTTCTAAACGCCCAGGTCTTGTCTCTTCGACTTTTTTAATGGACTCTAACATATAATCTGGATACATTTTTGCTCCTTATTTCTTTATCTTCATTTTAATTCCTTAGGATATTTTTATTTCTCTGTTATAGTATGTTTTTGTCAACTTTTCCCGGTCCATGTCCATCAATTCATTTATTTCCTCAGTATATTTTCCATCTTCAATTTCTTTAACCCGCTTATCCAACTGGGGATTTTTCTTGGAAAGATACTTCCCATACAATCTTTGTGCAAGAATGGCAGCGTTATATTGCACAATCTCAGCAGGGCATCTCAATGCGCATAAGCCACAACGAATACAATCAAATGATAGATCAGCGGCTCGCTCAATATTGCCTCGTTTTAAAGCCTGTATATAATCCATTACTTCTATATCTTGCGGACACGCTTTTGTGCAAGTATTACAGGCAACGCAGCGGAATACAGTCGGGAAAATCGCCTTTATTGTATTTATATCTGGCGTTAATTCATTTATATCGTACACCGGTTTCTCTGCCGGTACAAAAGGAATCTGAGCGATCACCATTCCATCGGTAACAACCGTTTGGCAGGCTAATCCACCTTTGATTTTGTAATCATTCTTTTCCCGATAAAGGGTAGCACATGCTCCACAAAATCCTTCACGACAGCCTATTCCTCTTTTTAATTGGTAACCGGCGTATTCCATCGCCATAATAATTGTCGAGCCTTCCGGTACCTCATAAGACTCACCCATGATTTGAACTCTTACCATCATCCGATCATCTGTCATTATTTAGGCCTCCTAATAATCTTATAATTTATTAAAATCATTACCTTATGATTATTTATTTTTTTCATTTTTCAATAATTCTTGCTCGATGAAGATTAAGGTTAAATCTAACATTTTAAAATATCACAAACACTTACCTTTACATTATTATAGATACTTTCCTTCATCCCTTCGATTTCATCAGAAAAACCTTCATTGAATGTAAAATTGTCCTTTATTTCAATCGCAAGTAGATAGATTTCTTTGGGAACATTCATCCCGTATATTTTAGAAATCTTAAGAGCAGAAATCAAATCTGTGGAATGAATACTGAATGGAATATGATTTGAAAAATCCTTTGTAAAATAAACGTTAACATCTCCGATCTCATTTCTTCCGGTTAATATTGAATCAATAAAAATGGCTCTGTCGTAATCCACAATCTGGTCAACTAATCCAAAACCGGAATTTGATGTAGTTATCATTTCTACGTTTACGAAATCGCTTTTCAATTGATTCACAATGTAAATCCCGATTCCGTCATCGGTAAGAATATTGTTGCCGATACCCAGTATAATATTTTTCACAGTTGTTCTATTTTCAATTTCCCTAATTTTTGGATTTCATCGGTGAACCCATCTATGACCTGGGTGAATCTCTTACCTTCCGCTGCGGATATCCATTCTAATCTCAGGCGGTTTTTATCAATACCAAGGTCATTTATCATCTTTTTTAAAAGAGTAATCCTTTTTAGAGTTTTATAATTACCACTCTGGTAATGGCAATCACCGGGGTGGCATCCTCCGATCAGGACACCATCGGCTCCATTTTTAAAGGCATTTAAAATATGTTCAGGGTCAACTCGACTCGAACACATAACTCTGATACCGACGATATTTGGTTTATAAGTAATTCTTGACGTCCCTGCAAGGTCAGCGCCTGCAGATGTACACCACTTACAGAAAAATGCGACTATTTTTGGTTTGAACATAGAATTCCTTTGAAATTTAATATTTGATATTTGAAACTTGAAATTTGATATTTGATATAACTCTGATCATAAATTTTGTCTATCTTGTTTTGTTGATAAAAGCGTT